>JADFYC010000334.1 GCA_015233295.1 Deltaproteobacteria bacterium
TAAAGGTTATCACCGCCAGGTGGTAGATGTTAAGGAATCGGTTCATTTTGTCCTTCTGTGACAATCCTGATGAAGACATCCTCCAACTCTTCCCGTTCCGGCTCAATTGACAGAATCATAAGTTTGGCGCTATTGATTTGTTCAATAGCCGGGATAAGTTCTTCCTGTGGACAGAGCAACTCCGGGAATTCCATATTCCCCGTAATAGGGGCTGAAATACCGGTTAATCCGGACACCGGTCCCTTCAACCGGATGCGGTAGCGAAATGCGCCGTCGTAGAGTTCATCAACCCTTCCCAGATAATGAAGACTGCCCCGGTGGATGATGGCCACCCGTCTACACAACCGATTAACGTCATTAAGAATATGGGAGCTGAAGAAAACGGTTTTGGACCGGGCGCGCAGTTCGGTGATGATATCAGCCACGATACGGCGGCCCTGGGGATCCAGACCATTCATCGGTTCATCCAAAATGATCACATCCGGATCATGAATGATGGCCATAATGAAGCCCATCTTTTGAGTCATCCCTTTGGAAAAGAGCCGAAGGGGTTGCGTCGTTACCTCGGTTAGGCTGAGACGCTCCAGTAACTCCCGGCCCCGGCTGATAACCTGACGACGGTTCTTGCCGGTGACTCCTGCGGCGAAAGAGATGAGTTCGTTGGGGTTGAGATGGTCATAGAGGTAAGGATTTTCCGGTAGAAAACCGATACAATGCCGCGCCGCCGGATCACTGCCGGGTTGTCCGAATATTGTGGCGCGGCCGCTGGTGGGTTTGATCAGGCCTAACAACACCTTGATGGCCGTAGATTTTCCGGCCCCGTTTAATCCGAGAAAACCGAAGACTTCTCCCTCCTCGACGGACAGGGAGAAATTGGTCAGGGCCGTAACTGTTTTTCTTCTTAACCCTGTTTGGTAGATCTTAGTCAGATTTTCAAATTCGATGGCCACCATTTGTCCTGCCTGCCATAAAACACACCTGGGAGGACGCAGAAATTTCCATGAAAGGCATGTAGCCATTTAACCGGTTGTTGTGTCTAATACCTTTGCTGGATCTCCGAGTCGTCAATTTCCTTGGGTTCTATATAACATGTGACATGAGCGGGTTCAGTACAACACCGTGCACGGTCATGATTCTCACTTTTCAATAAGGCGCAGGGCAAGCACGCACTAAGACGCTTCGCTCGAAATGACAACCTCCGAAGTGACAGCGGTGTAGAGCGTTTGGAGCGCGGCGTTTTTGTCATTTCGAGCGAAGCGAGAAATCTTCACGTTCTTATACTATTTCGAAGGAAGGATCGGATTTACAGGCCGGGCCCTTTATCTCGATAAAGCTCAACTAACCTGCCTTCGGTTGATCAGGGGAGGCAGGTTAGTTGAAACAACGATCTTGGCTTAGGTTTGACAAGGCGTTCTGCAAGCAACGGGATGCTTCTTAAGGGCCGGTAGTGATACTTGTGCTGATTTTTGCAGCAGTGGCACCCTTGTCACACACAGTATACCAAAGTGTGGGATTCGCTGTAGTGCAAGCCCATTTCTTTGTTCCATTCGTATGGACCCCTTGGATGCCGTAGGACAGATTCTGAGAGAAGGCAAAGGAAGCAATCATGGCTAACAAGCCGATTACGATTAAAATCATTGTTATTTTTTTCATTTGGATCCTCCTGAGGCTGAATGACCGATTTCGGTAAAGCTTCCGTCCATAACCCACACCCCGGCAAATCGCTCACCGATGACATTGCCACGTTCTTAGACCGGGAAGTTCCGTGCCAGGTCGGGGTAAGTGGAACATCATGTTGAGGCATTGAGGGCTAGCGAGACGCCGTTAGAAATTGAGAAATTCCGAGCTGGGGAAGGACAAGTGGGGGTTACACCTGTTTTCAAAGGAATGACGTTCCCCCCGCCCCCGGTGGTCGGCCCCTGTGCATCTGGGTAGCTGTCGCAGTCGGCATAGATAGCTTCACATTCGGTCTGGAGATTCCGCACGTCGCTTTCCGCGGCGGCATTGTTGGCGCTGATCTTGTAAGCAGCGAATTGGGGAATGGCGATCGCCGCCAAGATACCGATGATGGCGATAACGATCATCAATTCGATCAAGGTAAAACCTTTGTGGTTCTTGACTTTTGTAATCATTGTTGGTCCTCCTGAATTCCATCGTTAAATTCTTTGTCTAACAGTATTGACAACAATCACCAGACTTTTATCACCCCCCTTTGTCTTGCTTCGAATAATTGAAAAAGTGTCTGCACGCAGAAATCTTTTTTTTGATTCTTTATTTGCTTTATTATAATGCAGGAAGTGTGCCATCATCAAGTCAACAGGAGGGAAAACAAACCTGGCTAAATTCGTCGTTAGAACATCCTATTAGAGGAAAGGAGGAACCGTTGAATCAAGTTTTGTCCGCCGTCCTTATGCGCTTGGAACAAAAAACGGAAACTATTTGACAAAATTTGTCACCTGCTCGGGTATTCCCTTGAAAATGGTTGATACTTCCTTTCCGGCCGGCTTCCCAAACAAATAACAAGTTGATATATTCCAGGAAAAAACAAAGCACATCGGAGGTGGAGAAAACAGCGGGAAATCTTACCGTTTTTATGGTATTTTTTTAAGGAAGGAGACGAGAATTCGGCGTCCGGCGCCGGTTGAACTGAGGTGGTAGGTTGGTTCAAGGCCGATCTTGGCTTATGTTTAACAAAACACGCCGCCGGCATCGTGAGGCTGTTAACCGGAAGAGCTTAGTGAGGTGACAGCCATAGGTGCGGATCCCTTGGGAACCGTCACATACCAAAGTGTGGGAGAGGCTGTGGTGCACTTCCAGTTTTTGATTCCATCCGCATGGACCCCGCTGATGCCGTAGCCCAGATTTTGAGAAAAGACAAAGGCGGCAATCCCGGCCAACAAGCCGATTATGGTCAGAATCATTGCTATTTTTTTCATTTAGACCCTCCTAATGGTTAAGGTTGCATGCCACCATGTTTGGAATGTTTCCGTCCCATAACCTTAATTAGTTGAATAGCGCTATCGTGACGTATCTGGACAATTGGAACTGCCGAGGGGGCGAGGGACAGGCTGCATCAGGTGTTGTCAGGGGCATGGGCGCCGGCCCGGTGGTTGCCGCAACCGCATTTGGGTAAGAGTCGCAGTCTGCAAAGATGGCTTCACATTCAATCTGGAGGTTCCGCACGTCGCTTTCTGCGGCGGCATTGTTGGCACTGATTTTGTAAGCTGCGAATTGAGGAATGGCAACCGCCGCCAGAATACCGATGATGGCAATAACGATCATCAATTCGATCAAGGTAAAACCATTGTGGCTATATTCTGTTGTCATCATTGTTGGTCTCCCGCCCCCGGTCGTTAAATGATTTGTCCAAAAAAAATTGCCAACAATTACCGGACGTTTATTATGTCTTATTTGTCTCAGCCGTGAATAGCTTCAAAAGTCTCGGCTGGCAGAATTCTTATCTTCTTTTATTATCTGTTCTTGTTAGCCGCAAGAAGCGTGCCATTATCAGGCCAACGGCGCAGAAACTTCAGCCAGGCAAAATAACCATCAGGAACATCTTACTTAGAAAAACGAAGGAGCCGATGGCCCAAGGTTCGCCCGCCCGCTCCTATGCGCCTTGAGCAAAAATGGGAACCTATTTGACAATATTTGTCATCCGCTGGGGTGGCCCTTAGCCGGGCCGGCTTATGGCGGCGGTAAGTGGATTTAAGATGAATGAAGATTGTGCTGTTTGTCCCCTTTGTGGGCATGGGGCGTTCAGAGAATTATTAAAAAAGTCAGGAAGGCAACTGGTTCATTGCCGGTCCTGCGGGCTGGTCCGGCAGTTTCCCATGTTTCCCGAAGCGGTCAGGCTGGCTTGCTGGCAAGGGGAAACGCGTCTGCCGTCCGGGCGGACTTTTGTTGAGCATTACCAGCAAGGGGAGGTCTGGAGACGGGAGTTGGCCAACCTCCGTTTGGATCAACTGAGGGAGAGGCATTTTGACGGGGGCAAATTACTGGATGTGGGCTGTGCCACCGGGATATTTATCGATGAGGCCCGGAAGCGCGGGTTCCAGGTCCAAGGGATAGATATTTCCTCCACCCTGGCCGGATATGGACGGCATCATTACGGCCTGGACATTCGAGAGGAAGACGCCGCGGCCGCGTCTCTCGAAAAAGGTAGTTTTGATGTGGTGACTGTCTTCGACGTGTTCAGCACCATGAGATCACCCTTGGCCGCGCTGCAAAATATTCATAGCCTGCTCAAGCCTGGAGGACTGATCTGGCTG
>JADFYC010000335.1 GCA_015233295.1 Deltaproteobacteria bacterium
AAGGGGACAGCGGTAAACATAAGCACGGCCTGGAAGAACAACAAGATCACCAGTGTCAACTGGCGGCCGATGCGATCCGACACACTCCCCACGACGATCCGGCCGGCCGCATTTCCAACGGCCATGATGGCCACAGCCAGGAAAGCCAGCGAGCCTAAGCTTTGTTTGGCCATACCTGCCACCGAGCCTATGACCATGAGGCCGGTCCCGGCGCTGATGAAGTAGGTAAACCACAAAATATAAAATGACTTGGATTTCAGAATGTCCGCGGGACCAGGGCCTGTTTCCGGACCAGATCCGAAGGATGAAACACTCTTATCTCCGGCTTCCGGGACATAATTTGGAGGCGGATTAACCAAAGAAAAGGCTAACCCACAAACAACCAGCGTGAAGGCGACGCCGTAAAACAGCATCGTCTTCTGCAATCCCCACATCCCCAACAGATAGGTAGTCAGGGGAGCAGCATAAACGGGCGCCAACCCAAACCCGGAAATGACCAGGCCCACAATCAGGCCGGTCTTAGACTTTGGAAACCACTTCAGCGCCGGCGGGGTCGCCGATGCGTAGCCGAACCCGATACCCGCCCCAACCATCCCTCCGAAGCCCAGAACCCAGCAGACGTAGTTGGTCGTCTGCGAGATCCAGATAAACCCTAAACCCACCAACAGGCCACCGATAAAGGCGGTGTTCCGCGGGCCATACTTATCTTGAAGCTTTCCGGCCAAAATCATGGTAACGGCAAACACCAGGCAACACACGATGTAAGGATCATTGACGGACGGTAAGCTCCAGGCGAAAATCAGATCTCGGTTGACAATCGAATCTTTTATGGCCACTTTAAAAATCGACCAGGTATATAGGATGCCCAGCGCCAGGTTGATGCCCAATCCACCCAGGGCGACAGACCAACCTTTATTCTTTCGTGCGGCCGACATCGTCTTTTTCCTCTAGTCGATCATGGTTGAGTCGCAAGATGATTGATCCGGCAAATGGGTCTCCGGGTGGTGGCAGCCGAGATGCGAGGCCGCATTGGGATGAAAGCTGAACCCACTTTATTTAGTAATGCGATGAATTCTACGATATGGCGAGGGGAACGGTCAATAGGGGGCGGGCCGTATTTAGCGTGGGGAATACCCTACCGCCAGGTAGCCTCTAAGGGATAATCAGTATTCGATCTGGAATTGAACGCCGGCCAATATCTCCTTGCCAAGATTGACGTTGTCTTGGGGGCGATCTCCATAATCATAGTACCCCAGTTCGGGCACAAGGTGAAAGTTTGTGGCCACAGCCACTGGAAAATTGATAACATAAGCATTGCGGGAATAATTGTCGTTAACCCAGGAGGCCGCGCCCTGGCGAGCCCAGTCATCGTTACGATAGTGAGAATGTCCATAGATCAGGTTAGCGGAAACAATGCCGAATTTGACGCCTAGATGAACCCACCCGCCATACTGGGTCACATCTTTGAACTCCTCGTCAACCAAGATGGGCTTGCCGTAACCATTCCGATCATTACGAGTGAAGGCCCCGATGTTCCGGCCATAATATGGATTCAACCGCAAGACCGCCGGGCCGCAGTTAATTTGGAAGGGCAGATTGACCAACCAGGCAGCCACTGCGTCATCCTCTCCTTTGGGGACGCCTTGCCATCTGACCCGGCCCCAGGCAAAACCGGGGGCGATATAGAAACGGCTGGTTTTGTAACCTACGCTGAATTCCAACCCCGGAAGGTCCCAATACCGGTCGATATCTTCACCCGGGTCGGTGACGGTTCCACTGACTCTGCCTCCGGGTCCGGCAAACGCTCCCGCCTGAAGAGAAATATGTCCGGATCTGTAAGTATAATTCACCACTGGGACCCGGTTGTAGTTTGGGGTGCCGCACCCTCTAAGCAGGGAGCGACTATTGACCTCTCGGCCCGAGCTTTGGGATTCGACCGCGGAGCCAAGATATTGAGGACTCACAAACCTGGCGGTCAGCGGCTCGGTCTGGCCCGCTTGAAGCTTAGAATTGCCGAAGGAATACTCACCATAAAGCTTGCGGAATTTTACGTTTCCGGGATTTCTTCGGCTGTGGCTGAGTCCCAGCTCAAAATAGCCGGAGACGTTCTCTTCACGGAAGCGGCCGTAAATCCGAGAAGAGGAGGGCATGTTGATAAAGACGTTGTTCACACTGTTTTTGGCGTTGTTCGTCATCTCCTTATCTCTGGAGTTATAGCCCACCTCAACAAAGGCCTTGAATCCAATCCTGAATTCGGCTATTGCCGGGGTCGCCGGCAGCCAACACCAGGCCAGAGCCAGCCAAACCATAAACGGCTTCTTCATTCTCCGTCTCTCCTGGTGAAAGGATTTGCGGCCTAATAAAAGCTGACAATTTTGCCGGGAACCTGCCGCAGACCTGACAATCGGCCGGCCAAGACGGCGCCCTCCGGACTTGACGCCACCGGTTTGAGCGCCTCCAGGGCCTGGTCATAATCCTCCAACTTTTCGAAGCACCGGGCCAGACCAAGACTGGCCTCCATCTGGTCGGACGCAATCTTAAGGGCCAGACTGTAATGAGCCACCGCTTGATAGTAAAGGCCCAGTTGGTAATAGCAGTCTCCAGCCCGGAGGCGGCCCCGGTCGGTATCATTTCCGGCGGCCAATCTTTTGTTGATGCCGGCCAATCTGTCCAAGACGTCGGCCACCCCGGCAGTCGTCTGATCATGCCCCGGCCTGGTCCGGATGGATTCAATAACTTCCTGCCATGTCCGGTCATCACCGGACTCCATGGCCCAGAGTCCCAGTTTAACCAATCCATCAAGGTTATTAGGATACAGGGCCAGTCCCTGTCTTAACATATCTTGGGCCATCTGGTACTGACCGTCCCACCAGTCCACCCTGGCCAGATCCAGGTAATCAGAAAATGTCCCGGTCCGCCGCCGGACCAGCTCATCAACCAGACGGGCTTGACCTTTTTTGTCCAATCCGACGATTTTCCGAATGCTCTCATTCTTGGGAGACAATCGCAGGGCTTCGCTGATCTCGATGGCTGGGTCTTTGACCACGTAAGAATAGAGCACATGGCGGGTGGCGGCTTGCTCCCGGTTGACCGCGTCGCGCAAATCTCCCGGTCCCGGCTGGAGTGGCGGGTCAAAATAGCCCCAGGGTGACTCGGCTAAGGATAACATTTTCATGATCAATGGTTTAATATCAAATTGGAGGGATGGATACTCATTATAGGGCAAATCGTCGCGATTTACCTCGACGGTCCCGTAGAGCAATTGTTCGATTCCCCTGGTCCCCAGGACAAAACACCCCAACACCTCCTCCAGCCGTTGATACCCATTCCGGGCCAGGTCAGCCTTTACGGCCGGGAGGGCATAGCGCGCCGACAGAGACTGAAAATCGAACTTTCCTCCCCGCCGGCCCAACAAGAAGAAACCACCGTCTTTGGTGTGCCACAGGGAAGTTTCTTGGAATACCCGGTGAAAAGCCTTCATGGCTGTGATCAAGTCGAACTCGTTGGCCCGCAAGGGAAACCACTGGCAAAAAACGCCGCCGTCATTCAACCCGGCATAGACCAACCGGTAAAACTCCTCGGTATACAGTTGGCTGCTGCCGTTCAGGTAGAAATGCGACGGATCAAGAGTAATGGCGTCAAAGGTTCGCCCGGTCAGCAAAAGATAGTTGCGGCCGTCGTCGATGATCGGGGTGAGAATGGGATTGTTCAATATGCCTTCGTTTTCTTCGGCAAAGACTTTGGCCCCACGCATTATTCCGGAGGAGATTTCGATGGCTGTGATGGCCGTTGGCCGATACCGGGCCACCTTGCCGGAGGTTATCCCGCTGCCGAATCCAATCACCAGTATCTGGTCGGTCCGGGCGGCCATGAGCATGGGCAGGTGGGCCATGGTCACAAAGGTGTCGGTCTCCTCCATGTTCAGGATGTGGCGGGCATTATCATAGAGCGTCTTGACCCCGCGCTGGTTGCGGTAGATGGAAGAAATGGAATTGAAATTCTCGTCATAAAACAGGAGGTCTTGATTCTTGTCGGTCAAAGTGTAGGGCTTGAGCGGGGCCAGGGACCGGCCGGCCACCAGAGACATGATGATTACCGCGATCCCGGCCGCCACCGGTAGAGCAATTTTTAGCCTCCCCCTGGCCACCGGAAACACGGCCAGGCAACACATTCCCAAGGCCACATCCACCAAAGAAAAGATAAAAATACTTTTCATGATGCCCAACCAGGGGATAATCAAAAACCCGGCCAAAAAGGGGCCCA
>JADFYC010000336.1:0-501 GCA_015233295.1 Deltaproteobacteria bacterium
TCGTCAAAGGATGAGGCGGATAGGCGGCCCGTCTCGATATATTTGATGACGATCTCCTTAGCCGTTTTCAGAATGATTTCCTGGTCGGAAGTCATATGACCCTCTTACCTTGTCGGGATGGGATTAGGAAGGAAAAGGCCCCTGCCAAGAGGGAGAAGGGCGCTTTCTTCTATGTTTGACAGGGGCCTCGCTGGGAAGAACCGCGAAGCCCTCCCCAGACCTATTTTTAGCCGAAGGGACACAAAAAGCAAGGAAAAAATGTCAGCCATTAAAATTCTTCCAGAAATCCTGGCCAACCAGATCGCCGCCGGGGAGGTGGTGGAAAGACCCGCCTCGGTGGTCAAAGAGCTGGTGGAGAACGCCCTGGACGCGGCGGCCTCCCGCATTCTGATCACCATTCACCAGGGCGGGATGAAGTCTATTGAGATCACCGATAACGGCCACGGAATGGACTCCGACGACCTGCTCCTATCCCTGGAACGGCATGCCACCAGTAAGATT
>JADFYC010000336.1:525-4262 GCA_015233295.1 Deltaproteobacteria bacterium
TCCGCGGCGAGGCCCTCCCCTCCCTTGCCTCTGTCTGCCGGATGACCATCACCTCCAAAACCGCCCAGGCCGAGGTGGCCTCCCAAGTCATGATTGAAGCCGGCCGGATCAAGAAAGTCCAACCAGCCGCGGCGGCGACCGGCACCGGTATCCTGATCCAGAACTTGTTCTACAATCTACCGGCCCGGAAAAAATTCCTGAAAAGTGTGGCCACGGAATTCAGTCACATTATCGATGTTGTGTCCTGCTACGCTCTGGCCAATCCCGCCGTCCAGTTCAAGCTCTGGCACAACGACCGGCTGGTCCTGGATGCGGCCCCGGCCCAAGATGGGTTGTCCCGGGTGGCTGCGGTGCTGGGCCGGGACATAGTGCCTCACCTGGTCCCTCTATCCCGTCAGACGGACCTGGCCCAGGTGACCGGATACCTGTCCCATCCCCATTTCAGCCGTCCCTCGACCAGGGAGGTGGTCACCTTTGTCAACCGGCGGCGGGTTAAGGACAGGATGGTTAATCATGCCGTTCTGGCCGGGTATGAGCGGCTGTTGATGAAGGGGCGGTATCCCGTGGCTGTCATCTTCCTGGACCTGCCGCCCCAGATGGTGGACGTCAATGTCCACCCGACCAAGCATGAAGTCCGGTTCCGCCGCCAGAAAGACATCCACGATCTCCTGGTCCAGGCCGTGTCCCAGGCCCTGAGTGTTGCCACCCAGGGGATCACCGAATGGCCGGAATCGCCCTTCCCGGCCGGGCCTGAAATAGCGGATCAGCCGGCGCTGGTCCCGGACCCGGACAACTTAGCCGAAGAAACTTCCGGATCACCCCAATCTCTGCCCTCCCCGGCCGCCGCGCCGGTTGCCCCCAGACCGGCCCAACTGCCTCTCCCCCGGTTACAACCGGTTTCACCGGTACTGCCCTGGGCGCCCCCGCTGGAGTATCCGACCGGACGCCCCTCCAGAGTGAGTGAGTTGCCCCAGGACTATCAGGTCGCTCCAGTTGTTCCGGCCGTTCCAGGCGACCATTCGACTACGCATCCGGCCGAGCCGTCGGCGATTGAGTCCGCCGCGGTGCCCTCGGTCCTGACCCAGTTCTCCCGGCTCCGACTGATCGGCCAGCTTCGGGCTTCCTACCTGGTCGGGGAAACGCCGGGCGGCTTACTGCTGATTGATCAACATGCGGCCCATGAACGCATCCTGTTCGAAGATCTCAAGCGGGCCTATCAGGGCACCGGCATCCCGCGGCAGGTCCTTCTTTTCCCCCAAAGCCTGGAGATCAGCCCCAAGGACGCAGCCCTGCTGGACACCTGTTTACCTTTGCTGGAAGAGCTGGGCGTGGAACTGACCTTCCTGGGCGGCGGCACCTATGCGGTTAAGACCGTCCCGGTCATCGTCAAAAATTTCGATGTGGCGGCCTTTATCCATGATTT
Source organism: Deltaproteobacteria bacterium (assembly GCA_015233295.1). GTDB lineage: Bacteria > Desulfobacterota > JADFXK01 > JADFXK01 > JADFXK01 > JADFXK01. The sequence continues at coordinate 1,949 of JADFYC010000336.1, forward strand.
GGTGTCTGAGGTGGGAGCAACGGGCGGGGCGACTAAAACCGGCGGCTTGATGGACCAGGTCCTGACCGGGATGGCCTGCAAAGGAGCGATTAAAGCCAATCAGGTCTTGACCAGGGAGGAGATGACCAGCCTGCTGCTGGACCTGGATCGGGTCCCGGTCTCGGCCACCTGTCCGCATGGCCGGCCGCTCTGGCAACTTATTTCCTTCGGCCAGATAGAACGGGGGTTTCGGAGGTAGTGGGGAGGGCGAGATAGGTTTGATTATTAAGCCTGGGAGCTTGACGGGCTAGGACGTTATCGGCTGAGCATAAGGAAGAGAAGCAGGTTCGGTTGGATTAGATAAGGCCAGGGGCGGGTTGGAGTGCAGAATAGTCACTCCCTCAATCAGGTTGCCGTTTATGTAACAATTCGGTAGTCTCACCGATCCTTTGTTGACTTCATAGTCCTCGGTTATTTCATCAACAATTGGGTCGATAGTGTGAGTTGCGGCCACGGTGGAGATTTGGGAATATGCGGCCGGTCGGGGCGTGCCCATTTGCTCTCTTATGGCGTCAAGGAGCATCCCAATCGCATCATTCATGTTATCCATCCACGTTGCGCTGAAGGCGACATGGAATCTTTTGCCGGTAAAGGACACCGCGGGTATGAGCATAACCAGATTAAAGGGCTTGCCATCCTGCTCGAACTTGTCGATCATTTTATGCAGGTAGTTTACCAGCGCTTTTTTAGCCATGTGAATACTCCGTTTTCATCGTCCAGGGATGTGATTATTTCTTGAGCTTTTTTTTTCTGGATTGTTCCTGCTGGTTTATACCTTAACCACTCGCCCCGTGGTCACTCTACGGGGTCATCCGCTGGATAGATGAATCAATCAATATCTTGTTTTTGTAATTTTTTTGACTCCGTTGATCAATTCTCCTACTTCGTCCTTGGTAGGGTCACGATCCTTATTGTGACTACTCAAGTTCCTTAGGCCACCTAATCTCAGAATGAAGAGCGAATCATATGCACCGATCACATTATCCTTTTTAAGCATCTAGTTGAAGTCATTAATGGTAAGGTTTTTCTTATGACTTTTTACATTATGATTCTCACACACCTGAGACAGATGTTTCTCCAGAATGACCCCGGCAATCGCGCCTGCTCCGCGGAGAAAGCCTTTTTTCAGTAATTCGTTGGCGGCATCTAGTTCTGAATTGAATAAGTCTGCTTGTACGAGTTGCTTGATGTCGAAAAGACTGCTTTCAAAACGTGCCTCAACTCACTTAACTATATTAAGTTGCATGTTAAAGCGCATAGTAGCTGCGGCGAAAACGTTGAAGATATCCTCTCCTTTATAATTGGTAATGGATCTGGCACCAATCAACCAGTCTTGAATGGTATAATTTAAGGCGTTGACCTCTTTTCTTTTTCCCTCACCTCTATAGAGTATCTCAAACTCGTTCACCCGGTCTGGCAGCAATTGCTTAATGACTGCGTGAGATTCACTATACCACTTCTGATATTCCTTTTCGAATACGTTATAACTACTGAGTTTATCTTCCTAGGCCAAGTGTCTGAGGACGTGATCTGATGACATTATGTCTCCGAGTTCAATCAGAACTGAGATATCTTTTCTGTATTTTTCTAGATTCGTGGTCATTTCTTTACGCCTTTGCCTCCCCAGTTCAAGCCATGAGTGCAAATAATAGTGGTTCGCACATCATTTTAGCCATATCTCTTTTACTCGTAAACCATTCATCAACAATAATCAATACCTTCTTATGTGCTAACTCAATAACTGGTTAACCACAAAGGACCTCGCCACACAACCCCAACCCGTCGTTCTACCCTCACAACTCACAATCTCCATCTTTCCCTAGCCCGGCTCCACAAAGTCCCGAAGAAGAACCTGGCCAGGGCGGCGTAGCGGGGGTGACTCAGTTGGCTGTGGTTCCGGTATTGTTTGACCAGGACGTCCGGGGAGGTTCGGAAAAAGTATAGGATTCGCAAGCACCAGTTCCGGAGCGTGGTGTAAACCAGTCCCTCCATGGCCCAGCGGCGGGATGACGTCACCACCCGGTCCGGGAGAATGCAGATCTTGTCGCCCCGGCGCTTGATCCGGCCCATCAGGGCCACATCTTCCATCAGGGGGATGGGTGGGAACCCGCCGCCGGCCAGGAAATAGCTCCGGCGAATAAACACGGCCTGATCGCCATAGGGGATCCTGGTCAGGCGGGACCTGAGGGACCCGACCCGGCGGATGAGGCGCAGACCGGGCCGATTGGAATCGAGGCCCAGATCAAAGGCGCCGGCCACATACTTCGGCTGGTGC
>JADFYC010000337.1 GCA_015233295.1 Deltaproteobacteria bacterium
ATTTGAGGCGGTGAATCTCTGGGGGGAGGAAAACGATATGACCGAAATAATCAAGCCGCCCAGACAATTTCCACCTAAAAAGATACTCTACCCAACAGATTTTTCCGAGGCTTCTCAATTGACTTTAGTGTATGCCATAGCCCTGGCCAACGCGTTCAGGGCAGAACTGGTCATCCTTCACGCGGGCCATGAACGGGAGAGAATGCTCAACTCCACCAGGCATCCCGGAGAGCGCATGGAAGAGGCGGTCAGTCCGGATGAGCTAATGAGTGACCTGCATCGGCAGGTGACCGTGTTATCAAAAAACGCTCAAATAATACCTTTAATTTCAGCGTTACCCCCAATCCCGGCCATATTTCAGCCTACAATCAAAGAAAATATTGATATGATCGTGATGGGGACCCAAGGACGAACTGGGATTGGTGACCTAGTTGTCGGAAGTACGGCCGACCGGATCATTAATGACAGCCCTTGCCCGGTCATGACCGTCCGTCCCAACTGGAAACTGGAGGAGGTGGAAAAACGATTTGAACGAATTTATCGCCGGTTGGACCCCACTGACTTTAGGCGGACCGGTTATAGTTCTTATGGTTTGACCGAACAAGATCTGTCTTTCGGGTTGACCACCTTCAAGAAATCAGATTTGTTATTAAATAATTACTCCGTTGACGGTCTGAGTTTGGTTTTTGAAGAATACGGAATATTCAACATCTTAAGAAGAGAAGGCTTTAACAATTTCCGCCTGATCTTCAATCTCGACGATCCTTATCGGCAGTTGGTTAAAGTCTTTTTCGACGGCGTGGAAGACCCGGATCATCTCTTAATAGAAATGATCTTGACTGAAGGTCTACTGAGGCACCCGTCTTCAGACCCATCCGGGCTGGGTGAGAAGAGGACCTGCTTCAACATGCTCATGTTGGAATGGGTTTGCCTGCAAAATCCAAAAATTAGCTTCACCCCGCAGCGGCCTCCTTTACCAGGACAAGATTATCCAGGTTTGGGCCTGGGTCACGAGATATATATGGTCCTGATCCTGATGGCCAAGAGGATCGGCAAAGAAGCTGTGGTCAACTGCCCGCAGTTTTACCATAATGCCCGGATGTACCGGGAACGGTTCAAATTCTTAAATCCGACCGATGAAGGGCAGCTCCTGGCTCTAATCCGGGATACATCGGATTATGCTCTGGCCGACGTAAGCTGGGCCATGCACCTTGGTTGCTGCGCCGAGACCCGCACAGGCAATATCTTTACCTGGAGAGGAGGTCGCCAGGTCCATCCTTTTGCGGAAGAATTGAACACCTACTTTGCTTCAAGGCGATACAAAAATATGGTCTGGGACGCCGTTGAAAAGAGCCATTACCAAATTGACTGGCGGCTTTTCCAGGAAAAAGCCGCCTCCCAGCTTAAAGCCAAAAGCAAATACTGACACAACGAGAAAAGCGAAAGGGAGTTAAGTCTCTACCCCAGAAAACAAACCGCGCTCACCCGGGCTGATTGTGGCTGAGACAACTCCAGCTAATCAGCTCAGGGGAACGCGGCGCCGGCCACCAGGTAAACAGAGACCACTTAGCGGGCCGGCTTTCCTGTCACACTGGCCACCTGACCCAGGTTAAAGGAGACTACCTTGGTCCGGGACAACTTGGGGTTCAACTCGTCGGCAAAATGATGGTACACCGACAAAATAACCAGCTTCGGGGTTCCGTCATTATTGATATCACCCATGACGTAATCAGCCAGGTACCCGCTGACCTTTCTAGTTTTCCAATTCTGCCGCATTCCGATTCCATCCCAGGACAGGGACACAATGGTCCCTTCACTGAAGTTACGATACCGCTCCAACATGCGAAAAGTAGTGTCCTGGTTCTGGCTGACGATTATCTCCTTGTTTCCATCCTTCTTGAGATCGACGGTCAATATCCGGGCCGGAAGATAAGTAATTTCACCTGGTTCTTCCGTGAAAGCGTTTTCTGCCGTCTTCCTTACAAAATTGATGGTGCCACCGTAGTAGTCGCTGCTGGTATAGGCGGAGAATCCATCCATCCCCAAAAGCCGGAGGTGATCTTGGCTGTCAAGCATGATGAATCTCTTGACCCCTTTTTCTTTGAGATCGATTTCAGCGGCATTGAACACATTGATCTTCCATTGGTAGTTTTCCGGGACCGGGATTGACTCACCCTTGACCACTTCGCCGTTCGAGATGCTCAAAGCGTAGATGCCCGGCATAAATGACTCTTCCGGCGCCCGCTGCTGGCCCACCAGGGTCGGTCCCCGGCCGGGTAGGTTCCACACTCTAAGATACCATTTCACCTTCTCCGCCACCGGAACCAGGCTGCCATTTTGCCACTGCAGGATAAAAGAATCCATTGACATGAGTCCGCCGGCGTTGGTTACGATGATCTGGCCCTTGCCGCTCTTATTCACGTCCAAAATGTCCACTGACAGATAATTATCATTCATCTTACCGGGGCGAGTTATAGTTTTAATCAAGTTGCCGGCTTCGTATCTGTAAACATTGATGGAATTGCTCTCAATGATAACCACTTCATTTTTCCCGTCACCGTCGATATCTCCAATGGCTATACCCCGGCCTCCAATGGGGAGAGCCCGGCTGGCCCAAAAGTTAACTTCACCGACGTCGCCGGCAGCCGTCATAATTCCCGGCTGGAATCCGGGCTCAGCCACTAATTTGTTAGGATCCATTCGAGAAGACTCGGGATCGGCAGCTACCTGGGGAGCCGGTTGGGCCGGCGCAGGCGCGGCAGACTGGACCGCCTGGGTGGTTTTGGGCTGGCCGAAAAGGTCGCTCTTGATTTGGTCGGCAAAGGCATTAACTTTGGTTATCACTTCGTCCATCCCGCGAGCCTGGGAAAAGGCCGTTACCGCGACTTTCTTGGCACGCATATCAAACACCCTGGCATCCATGCTAATACTCCCGCCAACCACGGTCAGGCTTCCGAAAACCACATAATCGGCCTTGAGAGCCCGACCTGCGTCCGAGGCGGTTTGCTCGTTCAGTGCGGTTTTGGACGCCGGCAAGGCCTGTTGAATCTGTTCCGGGGAGATAATAACAGCCTTATCCGGGATTGAGAGCCGGGTATAGAGCATATCCGAAATGCCTTGCCGTAGATAACCTAAATCTTTATCGGCATTAATCTGAAAAGGCAGGATGGCCAATCGGGCCGGAGCCGCCGCCCGTGGTTCCTCAAGGTGCAAAAAGCAGGACAGAATTAAAGTCAGGCTCAGCAAAATAGTCAGGCACTTCCGCATGGGTAAACTCCTTTATCGCGGGTTACGGGGGACGAATTACGGTTACGGGTTACAGGTTGCGGGTACTCCGACGTAGGGAGCCAGAGTTGTCGCTGTGGCGTCGGCGGCCGGCGCCATCACCGTGGCAAACCGACTGGTCCAGAAGCATTCTTATAATACGTTATCACTTTCGGGTCAACTAGAACAAACGGCCCGGCCATGATAACGTAATGACTGAACGGCTATATCAGGAAAAGCTATCTGGGATCAGTGTCGATTGGTTTCTGTTTTGGCCCGAAGAAGGCAAACCTGAGAATCTGAAGAACGGCAGGCTGTAGCGATTGGATAAGAAGATTTATTTATGAAGAGAAAAAAACTGCTGTGTTCTTTTTTTTATTTTCTCTGCTCCCTCTACGCCGCAGTTTCCCACAGTTGCCTCGTTTGAACTTGACTTTTTAGGGGAAATCGATTTTAATTTTAGGATAGAGAGGAGTTTATTAGCCAAGAAGGGACAGTAATTTTATCCTCTGGAAAAAGCCTGGAGTATATTTCAAGTGTTGCCGCGGGGCCTGACCAATTCTTGCCCGGAGACTTTGACCATCGCCCCAAAACCGGGTAACGCCACCTGGAACTGCCTCAACATAATCTTGGCAGACAAAAAAATCTTGTGTTGTGGGCTGATTCTTGATACTGTATGTGGTCATCTATTATGACTGCCGGTGACCCGCCGGTCGGCCCGTGCCAGTTGCCGGGCCAATAGGCCATTTATATCCGAGTTATGAAATAATCCAAAGGGGATGGTGTCTAAAGCCGATGGGGACTCCTCTTAAATGTCCGACCCCGACGGCCTGTTCTTGGAGCCAATCAAAAAACGATGAAATATTATCCTATGTTTCTTGACCTGAAGGGTCGAAGGTGCCTCGTTGTGGGCGGCGGCCAGGTCGCCCAAAGAAAGGTGACCACGCTAG
>JADFYC010000338.1 GCA_015233295.1 Deltaproteobacteria bacterium
GTTCTTTACGACCAGGTCTACGGGCCGCGGACTGGGACTGTCCGTCGTTCTTGGGCTGGTGAGGGCCTACGAAGGGGCAGTCATTGTCGAAAGCCGGCCGGGTCTGGGTGCAATATTCAGGGTCTATTTTCCGATGCCGGAAAACCAAGAACCGTTTCCCAGCGATGAGGTGCCCACCTTCGGGCAGATTGAAGAAGGGGGGGTGGTCCTTGTGGTCGATGACGAGGCTATGGTCCGCAATATGGCCCAAACCGTGTTGGAGCGGCTACTGGGCTATAAGGTCCTCACCGCCGGTGACGGCTTCGAAGCGGTGAAGATCTTCCGGGCTCACAAGGATGAAGTCTGCCTGGTTCTCCTGGACCTGAGTATGCCTGGGATGAACGGATGGCAAACCTTAACGAAACTCAGGACGCTGCAACCGGGTATCCCGGTGATTCTGGCCAGTGGTTATGATGAAGCACAGGTTATGAAGGAAAAACAAGTAGAAAGGCCGCAAGCATTTTTGCATAAGCCCTATCAGTTATCGGATTTGAAACAGGCGGTTGCTGCAGCATCTCGACAAGGAACTTAAAGAAATTGGCCGGGAAATCGACGAACTCGTTCAACTCTGCCATCAGGCGGCCGGAGCGCAGCCAGGCATGGGCCTGAAGGTTCCGGCTTTGGTGTGGAATTCATTAGCCTGAGAGATCATCGACATTACAACTCGGGACAAAGAATGACTGCCCCAGGGGTTGAAATCCTGCCGTCTCTTGTCGGGTTAACCTGGCTCTAATCTGTTCAAAACAACGAACCGTTTCTGATGAATATAATCGTTCTCCGCACCTGAGGCAGACCTCTGCGTGAACCTTCACTATAGCTGTATTCACTCCGCCCCGAAGGAGTTTCTCTACCTCTTTTTCTTTCAGTTTATTTCCGCAAATAGGACAATTTTCAAAAGGAATCATTATCTTTTCCTCTCACGCCAATTAATCCATCTGTCCGGATCAGGCCGATACACCGTAATCAAAACAGCCCAGTGATTCTCGATATTATAAGCCCAGACTGAGTGAACTGGGTCACCCCCAGGCGTCCGGCCATAGACCAAGCAGCTTGGATATGGTTTATCACCATGATAATACTCTATTATTTCTCCATTAAAAACTGAGAAATATATCTCATAAAATGTAAGACCATCTGATGCAGATTCTTCATCGGCATGATCACTGATTCGGATTTGATTTGTTTGGATCGCTTCTAACAAATTTTCAATATACATCTGATGACAACCTATTATCTGGATAATTATTGTCAAACTCAGAATCAGCGCACTCTTGATGGAATGCCCTCGCCCGTCCGTATTCCGGCGGAAGGAGTAGCATGTCATCACTACTGCTAATGTTATATATTCCGTATATTCCTGGCTCGTTCGCAAACTGCCGGCCATGATAGCACTAATTGATAGGAAGGTAAAGCAATTGTGATGCCATGCGACCGCATCAAGGTACAACTGATCTGTTTGTGTAGCCAAATCCCTGGGGCAGGGTTAGGTTTCTGCATGAAACGCTAATTCCCGGGTCAGCCATTCCGGAAAATCAGGCTTATCCTTGATGGCCCGGATCATATCAGCGATCCCCTCGCGTAACCTATCCAAATTCATAAAAACTCATGCATGCCTTTAAGCAAAAGTGGCCACCACCGTGTAAGTCTCCATACCGTTCCGTCCGGTCAAGATCAGGCGGCCGGAGCGCAGCCAGGCATGGGCCTGAAGGTTCCGGCTTTGGTCTTTGGCCAGGCCCAGGTAGAGCGTGCAGGGGATCCGGCGGCGGCGGAGCATCACTTTGGCCGCCATGGCCTGAACCAGGCATTTGCACTCCCAGGGGAGATGCCGGCCAGCGGTGTCAATAGCCTGGGCGATACCCCGCAACTCCGTTGAATTTTCTTGATCAATTTCTTCTGGAGATACGGCCATATACTGCCCAAGATGCGGAGCAATCCGCCGAAAAGGCAGCACCATTATCGCCAACCGGGCCAGTCCCAAAAAAAGTGACGCCTCCAGCAGGAGGAGTTGCTCGGTACGGCTCCAGGCGGCGAACTTACGCACCCGTGGCAGCCAAAATTTTGATAATCCCGTCGTCATTTATGTCTCGCGAAAATTTCATCAGGTCCTGCCGGCAAACATCCTGGGTTACCTCGTACCGCTCCATCAATAGTCCGCATTTATGTAACCATTACATGTCATTTTATATAGTCTCCGCCCTTATCTGGGGCGTTGCCGCCGGGCTAACCTGGAGCGCCCCGCTGGGACTTAATCGAAATTGACCATATTAGATAACTCGGTGCGATTACCCTGCCGGAACCTTAACTCAATGACATTGTGCCGCAAATGGCACTGGCAGGATAACTCCTAGGCCGATTAATGGCTAACTATCAGTGCTTCTTTTACCAATTGGCAGGGGCCGCTGCAACAAAATAATTCATAACGCCGCCTCGAGTCTCAAACAAAAAATAAATGATTCCAACTTGTTCACTCCAAATAACTTGAGGAATCTGCAGATCCTTGGCTTAGCTCAAAATAGCAGGAAGGGTTTTCATCCGGTGATGACTCAACGCCGGCACCGGACCAAGCCTGGTAAAAGTATTCAAAAGTTTGTTGCATTTTTCGTTGGGTTAAAATATACCGCATAGTAAAGTGGGGTCCATTCCTTTGGTAAGTCGACCTTCGGAACTAATCTTCTGGCTAATATTAGTTTAAGGACCTGTTTACATGAAGGCAAAAAGAACCATTTCCGGGCATCTGCGTAAGTTCTTAGCCCTGTTGCCATTCCTTTTCCGCGCCGTCGGACTGGTCTGGGTCTCCGCCCGGCGGTGGACTATGGCCTGGGCCGGGCTGTTGCTGGTTCAGGGCCTGTTACCGGCGATGGTGATTTACCTGACCAGGATGATCATTGATCAACTAAGTTCGGCTCTCCACAAAGGGGGCGGTTGGACCGCCGTGCAGCCGGCCTTAATCCCGGCCGCGGTGATGGCCGTGATCCTCCTGGTCAGCGAAATACTCCGGAGCCTGACCCAGTGGGTTCGGGCCACCCAGGCCGAATTGGTCCAAGATCACATCAGCGGGCTGATTCATGCCCAGGCCTTGTCCCTTGATCTGGCCTTTTACGATACGGCCGGATACTATGACCGGCTTCACCGGGCCAGGGTGGACGCGATTAACCGCCCGGTGTTGTTGCTGGAGAATCTGGGCAGCCTGGCCCAAAACGGGATTACCCTGCTGGCCATGGCGGCCGTGTTGATCGCCTACGCGGCCTGGGTGCCGCTGGTCCTGGTTATCAGCACCTTACCCGCCTTGGCCGTGGTGGCCCGCTATGCCGTTCGGTTCAATGATTGGCGGCTCCGCAACACGGCAGATGAGCGCCGGGTCCGGTACTACGATCTTCTCCTGACCATGCGGGATGCCGCGGCCGAACTCCGTCTTTTTGACCTGGGGGACTATTTTACAGGCAGCTTCAAGACTCTCCGCCAAAGGCTCCGGACCGAGCGGCTGGCCCTGACCCGAGATCAGATGCTGTCGGAATTCTGGGCCGGGTCTGCCTCCCTGCTCATTATGGCTGCGGCCATGATGTGGATGATCCGCCGGGCCGCCGCAGGATTGGCCGGTTTAGGCGATATTGTTCTATTTTATCAGGTCTTCCAGCAGGGCCAGGGCCTGATGCGGACACTGCTGGGAAGCGTCGCCGATATATACCGTAACATTTTATTTTTAGAGGATTTATTTGAATTCTTGTCCCTTCAGCCACAGGTCCTGGAGCCTGATCCTCCGGCCATCCTGCCGCCCCAACTTCAGGGAACCATCCGGTTTGACCAAGTCTCCTTCCGTTATCCTGAGTCTAACCATCCGGCTTTGGACAATTTCTCCTTAGAAATTCCCATCGGAGGCATTGTGGCCCTGGTGGGCGATAACGGCGCGGGCAAAAGCACGCTGATCAAGCTCCTGTGCCGCTTTTACGATCCGGATGCCGGCCGCATCACGGTCGACGGGATCAACCTGCGGGAAGTGTCGCCCCACGACCTGTGGCGCCACATCACTGTCCTGTTTCAAGAGCCGGTGCACTATCACGCCTCCGCGGAGCAGAATATCGCCTTGAGCGATCTGGCCGCGGCTTCCACACCAGGCCAGGTCGAGGCGGCGGCCAGGGCCGCAGGAGCTCATAGGCCCATCTCCAGGCTCC
>JADFYC010000339.1:0-508 GCA_015233295.1 Deltaproteobacteria bacterium
GGTGATTTCATAAGGGATGCAGAATCGCTGGAATATCTCTAGGGCTGGTTGGAGGAGTTTCAGGTCGGACTCGCTCCCCATGTAAATGGCTGCTTTGGGAGTTTTTTCAGTTTTTATGATGGCTTTCTCACCGATGTCACTTCTGAAATAGCATCCCGGCCAGGAGATCTTATGCACGGCTTTATAGGCGTCTTCCACCGCATTGGCAATGCTGTTGTTCAGGGCGGTGACGCCCAGCACCCGGCCGCCATTGGTCACCACCTGATTATCCTTCTTCGCCGTGCCGGCATGAAAAACAAACACGTTGCCGATATGCTGGGTGGCCTGCCTTAACCCCTCAATCGGGTGGCCCTTTTCATACGCTCCGGGGTATCCCTTGGCGACCATGACCACGCATACGGCTGAACGACTGTCCCACTGCACCTCTACCCGGTCCAGGGTCCCGTCAACGCAGGCCAACAAGATGTCCACCAGATCGCTCATGAGCCGAAAGAGCAAAGGCTGGGCT
>JADFYC010000339.1:518-4191 GCA_015233295.1 Deltaproteobacteria bacterium
GACATTAAACTCCAGTACATAAGGTTGGCCGTCCTGAAACATTAATCCGGCATATAGGACACCTTTGTATGGGGTCCCCGCGGCGGCCATGCCCTGGATAATGGGCCGCATAATCTCGTCCATAATGCGTTGTTCCATGGCCTCATCCACTATCGGGGCCGGGGAATAAGCGCCCATCCCGCCGGTGTTGGGGCCGCGGTCGCCATCAAAAACGGCCTTGTGATCTTGGGATGTGGGCATGGGCAAGATATGTTCCCCGTCACTAAAGACCAGGAAAGAAACTTCCTCACCTTTCAGGCAATCTTCGATGATCACCCGATCCCCGGCCGACCCGAATTCCCGTCGAATCATGATGGCGGCCAAGGCCTCCGCCGCTTGCTCAAACGTGGCGGCCACGAAAACTCCCTTTCCGGCGGCCAGGCCGTCGGCCTTAACCACAACAGGCAGGGGCTGGGTCTTCAAGTAATCCAAGGCGCTCTGATAGTCGCTAAAGTCGCGGTACCTGGCGGTCGGGACGTCGCATTTAACCATCATTTCTTTAGCCAGGATCTTGCTTCCCTCCAGGGCCGCAGCCTGCCGGCCAGGGCCGAAGATCTTAAGCCCATGGGCGGTGAACTGGTCCACGATGCCTAAGGTCAATGGGGCTTCCGGCCCGACGACCGTCAGATCGATCTTTTGTTCCAGGGCAAACTGGAGTAAACCGGCTACATCATCCGCCATGATAGGCACGCACTCGGCCCGATCGAGCATTCCGGGATTACCAGGGGCTGCATAGATCTTGGGCCTTTTGGGGCTATCGGCCAGTTTGTCGACCAGGGCATGTTCCCGGCCCCCACCTCCGACGACTAGAATTTTCATATTTGATTCCTTCAAGGATTATTCGGCTCTTCCTTTATTCTCTCGGCCTTAACCAGGGCCAGGTCCAGAATTTGGTCCATGTTATTGACCGGGATGAACTTGATCTGCCGTCGGATATATTGCGGGATCTCTGATAAATCTTTACTATTCTTATCGGGCAACAGGACCGTCTTGATGCCGGCCCGCAGGGCAGCCAGGGATTTTTCTTTGAGACCACCGATGGGCAGAACCTTGCCCCGCAGGGTGATCTCGCCGGTCATGGCCAGGTCTTTATCGCAAGGTGTCTTGGTCAGGGCCGAGATCAAGGCCGTGGCCATGGTCACTCCGGCCGAAGGTCCGTCCTTAGGGATGGCGCCGGCCGGGACGTGGATATGCAAGTCTAAATTCTCGTAAAAGTCGGGCTTAAGGTTCAGGGTATGGGCCCGAGATCTGGCATAACTCAAGGCAGCCTGGGCCGACTCCTTCATTACGTCCCCTAAGTGGCCGGTCAAAATCAATTTGCCTTTACCGGCCACCACGGTGGCTTCAATATGCAGGACCTCACCGCCGACCTCAGTCCAGGCCAGGCCGGTGGCCACGCCTATTTCATGATGTTCCTGTTCAGCTTCCGGTAAGTATCTAGGGACGCCCAGGTACTTATGGAGGTTGGTCGAGGTTATGACATATGGTCCCTGGCCGCCTTCGGCTACTTTTCGGGCTGCTTTCCGGCAAATGGCGGCAATTTCCCGTTCTATGTTGCGCAGACCGGCCTCGCGGGTATAGCCGTTAATGGCCTGCAAGATACTCGACTGAGAAATGGATAGGATTTTGCTGTTAATGCCGTTTTCTTTGAGCTGCCGCGGAATAAGGTACTTGGTGGCGATAGTCAGTTTCTCCCGGTCGGTGTATCCCGGGATGCTGATAATCTCCATCCGGTCTTTGAGAGCTGACGGAATGGGGTCAATCAAGTTGGCCGTGGTAATGAACATGACTTTAGATAGGTCAAAGGGGAGGTTCAGGTAATGGTCACTAAAAGCCACGTTTTGTTCCGGATCCAACACTTCGAGTAAAGCCGCGGCCGGATCGCCCCGGAAGTCCGCGCCGATTTTGTCAACTTCGTCCATCATGAACACGGGATTGTTCGATCCTACCTGTTTCAGACCTTGGATTATCCGGCCGGGTAGGGCGCCGATGTAGGTGCGGCGATGGCCACGAATCTCCGCCTCGTCCCGGACCCCGCCCAAGGAGATGCGGGTGAATTTTCGTCCCAAAGAGCGGGCGATCGACCGGCCCAGGGAGGTTTTCCCTACCCCCGGCGGCCCAACGAAGCACAATATCGGTCCCTTCATGTTCTTATTTAATTTGCGGACACTCAAATACTCCAAAATTCGTTCTTTAACCTTTTCCAGGTCGTAATGATCTTCGTCGAGGATTTGCTTGGCCCGCTTCACGTCAAGCTTATCTTTCGTCCCTTTGCTCCAGGGCACCTCCACCAGCCAGTCAAGATAGGTGCGGACCATGGATGCTTCGGCCGCGTCGGGGTGCATCTGTTCTAACCGGCTGAGTTGTTTAAGGGCTTCCTTCTCGGCATCTTGGGGCATCTTGGATTTGGCGATTTTTTCTCTGAGTTCGCCAACTTCCTCGGCTTTTTCGTCGATGTCACCTAGTTCTTTCTTGATCGCCCGCAGTTGCTCCCGGAGGAAGTATTCTCGCTGAGAGCGGCTCATTTCTTCCTTGGCTTCGGATTGGATTTTAGCCTGCATTGTGGATACTTCAAGCTCTTTGCCCAGGAAATCGTTGACCCGCCGGAGCCGTTCCACCGGATCAAGCAGCTCCAGAATCCCTTGGGCCTCTTCGATCTTAAGCCGAAGATTGGAGGCCACCAGGTCGGCTAGCCGGCCCGGATCCTCGACGCTATTAAGGATAGCCATAATATCGGGAGACAGGATCCCACGAATAGATAAAATCTTTTCGCTTTGGTCCCGCACCGTGCGCATTAGTGCTTCTACTTCCAACGGAATCTCGGCCAAATCGGATTCCTTAAGGACGTCTATACGGACCCGGTAAAATGGTTTCTCCTGAACATAATTCAAGATGCGGCCTTTAGATAGGCCCTGGACCAAAATCTTTAGCCGGCCATCGGGCAATTTGAGCATCCTCATGATCATGGCCACCGTCCCAATCTGATAGATCTGATTGGGGGCCGGGTTATCTTCAACTGCGTCTCTCTGGCTACTCAAGAAAATAAGCCGGTCCCGGCTCAGGGCGTCCTCAACGGCGCTAATGGAAGATTCCCGGCCGACAAACAATGGGAGAATCATATAAGAGAATACGACAACATCGCGCACCGCCAATAGAGGAAGGACCTCGGGTATTACAAAATCGTCTTTCTGAGTACCACCAAGATCCACCGCATCCGACAGTTGCTTAGGATCGTTGGAGCGGGGCTCGTCGCTCATGGTTTTCTCCCTGTGCTACAGTAGTCGTCTGGGAACAAATTCTACTATTCTAATTTAACGGCGTCTCGTCATCCCAATTAGTTGCCGTTTAAGCAGATGCTTTCCAGACTGCTCATATCCGGATTAAACCCGGTGCCAAGTTCAAGAAGCCGTATCATTTATTTGTGTATATTATATATTTGAAATCCATTGTCATCTAGATATTTCGGGTACATGGCGTAAGCAGGTTTAATCGCCGGGAGCAGGGCCATGATTTTGGGGATGGGTCCTTTGGCCGTCATCTGCCGGCGGGCCAGGGCGGCCGTTAGATTGACCTTGCCATACCAGAACTTGTGGGCGATTTCAGCCTTCATAAACATCTCCACCGTCGGCTTCTT
>JADFYC010000033.1 GCA_015233295.1 Deltaproteobacteria bacterium
AGTTGACAAAAGAGCCGGCCCCAAAACTTGTTAAAAAAAGTGATACTAAACCTCCAATAATCCCCAAGGGGATGGGGAGGGTGAAGGCCATGACCGAAAACCCCGCACCACACACAATAATTGCATAAGCAGAAGCGTATGTCATGGCAAAACCAGATACAAATATGGAAACAGATTGGCTATCTAAATCTTTACTTGTTTTTATTTCTTTTGGCGGAAGGCTATCAGGATTCTTTATCATCGATGTTCTCCTCTTCAAATAAAAATTCGAGCGTTTGCCCTGTCTATGAACTTGCCTTTAGCGTCTAGTTCTGGCATAGTTGCATCGACTGGGCGGCTTTGGCATTTTGCTAAGACCTCTCCCCCAACGATGTCAATATTCGCCGGAGCCGCTCGGTCAACTTCTTCTCAATAAATAACAATCGTTGCTTTTTCCGGCTACCTATGGCGTATTAACCAGGCCCGGCCCTTCCGACATTTCCCATAGACTTTCTGCCAGGGACCGAAGTGCGACCGCCGCCGGATAAAGAAAGAATCACCTTTTCCGGTTTGTCAACCACTATCATCCTGTTTCTGCGCCGGCGTTCTATCTCTATCTTCTTTCGGCCATTAACCTGTTAACCGCCCTGAACCTGCCGGAGAAAATGCGAGGGAAAAAATGAAAGGTCAGCCTTCAATCTACTAGCCCAGAGGTTCACATCATGTCAGTTAAAACCACAAAATCAGATGATAGCCAGACCTTGACAATCACCCTTAACGGCTACCATTTCGGCCTCCTTGACAATGCTGATTTCGGCAAGGCTTACGAGGATAAGCTCGGCTCAATATCCCATGTGGTGGTTGATATGGCCAATGTGGAAAGTATCGACAGTTTAGCTTTCAGTATACTTCTTGGTCTGCGGGGGAAGGCTTCTGCAAATAAGGCTGACGTCACCCTTTTGGGCTGTAACGCCAAACTGAGGGAGCTCTTTACGACGGTTAAATTTGACACGATTTTTAAGATCGTTTAGTCGTAGGCTCTGAAATCCCCGAATTTAAGCACCGACGCTATTGTTGAGGCACCGGTCCAGTATGGCCAAGAACACGGTCCTTTATTGGAAAAAGCATTTTGCCGGGCTCATTTCTCAAAAAACAGGCGCCGGCGGTGGCAATTGATATACCATATTCCGGCCCTTCGGATGAAGATATTTTGACCACGATATTTTCATAATGAAAATCTTATGATATCTAAGAAGTCGACATCAATCTGAACCAGTGCCTTTAATCACCTGATCCCATTTGGCTCAACCTGTGCCGAGGCTATGATGATGACCCCTATTGAAACTGATCAACTTGAACAATTAAAACTAAAGATAATGATAGTTGAGGACGATGAGATTTCCGCCGCTCTTCTCAATCATACTATTGAAAGTCTTGGATATCTAGTCTGCTGCATCGTTGGCTCCGGTGAAGAAGCCTTTGAACAGGCTGAGATATATCTACCCGACCTTATCCTCATGGACATTCTATTGGCCGGTCGGGTAGATGGGATAGAAGCGGCCAGACTAATTCAGTCAAATCTTGAAATTCCGGTTGTATTCGCCACCGGTTATGATGACCAAGAAAAACTGGACCGAGCCAAATTGAGCAACCCGGTAGGCTACATACTGAAGCCTTACAACGATCGGCAAATTAAGGTCAGCATCGAAATGGCCCTTTATGTCGCCGGCCTAGAAAAGAAGCGGCGGCAGGCGGAAAGATCGCTGCAAGAACTCAACAACCAGTTGGAAAAAAGGATCGAAGAGAGAACCATAACCCTACAGGGGCTCAACAGCCTGCTGGAACGAGAGATTGCTGAACGGAAGATAGTTGAAAAGGCCTTGCGGGAAAGCGAAGAAAATTACCGCACGGTGGCTGATTTCACTTATGACTGGGAATGGTGGCTGGATTCCGATGGGCGCTATCTTTACGTCTCACCTTCATGCGAGCGCATTACAGGCTACCGGGCAGACGAATTTCTACAACAACAAGATCTGTTGGAACGCATTACCCATCCCGATGATCGGGCCGCCGTCTCTGGGCATAATTCTGGGTACCTGGATAATTCCAGTGGAACCCATCTGGAATTTCGCATTATCACCCGCGATGGACAGGAAGCCTGGATCAGTCACTATTGCATACCAGTTTACAGCCCAGACGGAGTGTTTCACGGTCGCCGAGGCAGCAACCGCGACGTTACCAAACGAAAAGCGTCTGAAAAAGCTTTAAGCGAAGCTTATGGCCTCATGGAACAAAGAGTTGCAGAACGGACGGCTGAGCTGTTTAAAGCCAACGAAATGTTGAAGCACGAGATTGAGGAAAATAAGCGTGCGGAACAAAAACTCCGTCAAGCCCAAAAAATGGAAGCCATTGGAACTCTGGCTGGTGGTATAGCTCATGATTTTAATAACATTCTTGGGGCCATTATGGGGTATACCCAGTTGGCCATGACAGAGGCTTCTCCAGGAACCCAACTTTATAATTTTTTAAGAGAAGTGTTCAACGCCGGGCTTAGGGCCAAAGATTTGATTAAACAAATCCTCACGTTCAGCCGTCAATCAGAACAGTCGAAACAGCCTTTCCTTATCGGGACGGTCATCAAGGAAGCCATAAAACTGCTCAGGGCTTCCCTACCCGCCACCATTGAAATCCGACAAAATGTTTCCCATCAAGTTGGGCCGGTTCTTGGTGATCCCACTCAAATTCATCAAGTCCTGATGAATCTCTGCGCAAATGCTTCACAGGCTATGGCCGATAAGGGCGGTGTCCTTGGCATTAGTTTAGAAGAAGTAGTGGTTCCCCCCGAACAAACCAGTTCCATGGGTCTGGGCGCCGGAGAATATGTTTGTCTGAAAGTAAGTGACACAGGTCCTGGGATTGCCGCTGGAATTATAGACAGAATATTTGAACCATATTTTACCACAAAAGGGGTTGGTGAAGGAACCGGCCTTGGGCTATCCACCGTCCTGGGTATTATCGAATCGCATGGGGGTGTAGTTAAACTTCATTCCGAGCCGGGGACAGGGTCAACTTTCAGTATTTATCTGCCCAGGCATTTCTCAGACACAAAACAGGTTACAACCGTTCAAGAGCCGATAGAATCAGGCGTAGAGAAAATTCTTCTGATAGATGATGAAAAATCCTTGGCGGAAATGGTGGCTCGCATGTTGAAGCGGTTAGGATATCAGGTGACCATGAGAACAAGTAGCCTCGAGGCCCTGGAGCTTTTCCGCTTCCAGCCCGACAGGTTTGACCTGGTTATAACAGACCAAACCATGCCCCAGATGACAGGCATGGATCTGGCCAAAGAAATCCTGGGCATCAGACCTGATATTCCCATCATCCTTTGCACAGGTTTTAGCTCCGCCGTCACTTCTGATACGATAAAAGCCGCCGGTATCCATGGTCTCCTGATGAAGCCCATTATCATGGAGGAGTTGGCGAAAACAATCAGGACGATTATGGAAACAAGAAACCCTCAAAATCAGCTTAAGGGTTCGGAGTCGAAAAAATAGCTGTTTCATTATATTAAACAGTTACCTGGAATAAACAACTTATTTTGACTTTGAGTTAGGGATGGCACCATGAAAGTTCTTATTGTTGATGATTCCCCGGAATTCCTCGGCTACCTAACCGAGGTGGTGAAAAGCCAGGGACATCTTGTCAAAACAGCGGTTGACGGTGTTGAAGGTTGGGCGGCTTTTCAAGAATTCGGACCTGATCTGATTATGAGTGATATATCTATGCCCAATATGGACGGTATTGAACTTCTCAAGAAGATTAGAAGGGAAAACCTGGATGTAATAATAATTCTGATTAACGGCGAGACTACCGCGAGCTATATAAAAGAGGCTTTTGACCATAAAGCCCAGAACTATTTGTTCAAGCCATGTGAACTAACTGATATAATCGAGCTGTTGGAAAAATACAGCGTGATTGTAAAAGATAAAGACATGGAGTCTAATATATACAGGTTTATAAAATATAAAGAATTTTCCATTGACATTCCAAGCGCCATTGCATATGCGCCATATGTCGCCAACTATCTGATCAATGAAGCCGACCAGTTATTGGCCCCGGAAGATAAACTGGGCGTTAGGATGGGGCTGTTGGAGATTATCGTAAACTCAATTGAGCATGGCAATTTAGAGATATCTTGCGAGGAAAAAAGAGCGGCTATTTCCAAGGGAATTCAACACCTGCATAAATTGTACGAAGAAAGATTAAAGGTTGATTCCTTGGCCGGCCGCAAGACAAATATCCACTTTTCTTTCAAGGGCGGAGCCTGTGTTTGGATCGTCTCAGATGAAGGTAAGGGATTCAACTTTCACCATGCTATTGATCCGTTAAATTTAACTAATTTAACAGCACCCTCCGGGAGAGGTATATTTCTAGCCCGGATGCAATTCGATGAAGTGGAGTATCTGGGGTCCGGGAGTACGGTCATGCTGGCCAAGAAAGTCAACGTCGCAGAATAGGGGCCGATTTTCCAAAGAGGACATCTGAAGGCGGACATAGTTTACGGTCGATTCAACAAAGGCCGTGGAAATTGTCTCACCGTGCCGATAGAGGTCGTCGTAGTTAGGGATAACGGCATGGTTGGCCAGGATATAGTGGTGGAATTCTTGTACCGCCTTCAGTAGTTTCTTCTTGTTTGCCGGGTTCCCTTCCAGCATCTATAAAATCGTCGTCCAAGTCATCAATCCGTTGCAGTGCGTGCGGGACATTGCCGCGCCAGAGATTCCACTTGACACTTTCCAGATGTTTTTCCATTTCAGGGCATTCGTGACCGGGTTTCAGTTCTGCCGTCATGCCTTTGATCATTTGCCCCATCACGGTCAACCGCATGCGTATTGATCGACTTCATCAAGGCGGATCGTGCGGTTCTGGAATTCGTGGTGAAGCATGTGGGACCGCTTCATGTGGTTAGCCCGGTGGTCGATGAGGTCAACGAGATTGACGATGAAAACGAGCTCGTCGAACTTGGGCTGGTTATTGTCGAGCCAGAACTCGAAGACGCGTTTGCTGCAACCGGCCAATCCGGACCGACATCATTCCAGGACCGGCTGTGTCTCCCGTTAATTGTTGAAACCAAACACAGGAGGAAAAATGTCAGCCAACCCTATCACGCAAAACACGCTTTTTTATGGTGATAATTTAATTATTCTTCGGGATTATATCCCGGATGAGAGTATAGATTTGATCTATCTTGACCCGCCGTTTAATTCCAACAGAACGTATCATGTTCTTTTTAAAGACGAAAGCGGCAAAGAAACTGATGCACAGATAACCGCCTTTGACGACACTTGGCAGTGGAATAAAGCGGCGGAGGAAACATATCACAACCTTGTAACTGATTCTCCTGCGGGAATATCATCCTTAATTGGGGCATTGCGGCAATTTATTGGCAGCAACCAGATGATGGCTTATCTAGTCATGATGGCAGTGCGACTGGTCGAGCTACACAGGGTCTTGAAGCCGACGGGCAGTCTATATTTGCACTGCGACCCGACGGCCAGTCATTACCTCAAAATAGTGCTGGATGCTATTTTGGGAAAGGAAAACTTTCGGAATGAAATTGTATGGAAAAGAAAAACTGGACGTGGGGAAACCAATCATAAATCAAACCGTTTTGGAAATTCAACCGATACTATTCTGTTTTATTCTAAGTCATCCGAGAATATTTTCAACTCGCAGTTCAATATGGACGCAAAAGGATACGGCGAGTATGTTGAGAAGTTCTATAGGCATGTAGACGAAAAGGGCCGACGCTTCCGAATAGCAGATTTATCCAGTCCCAACCTTCGTCCCAATTTAATGTACGAATATAAGGGTTACAAGCCGCCCGTTAAAGGATGGGCAATCTCGAAAGAGAAGATGGAAGAATGGGACAAAGAGGGCAGGCTATATTTTCCAAAAGACATCAACGGGCGCATCCAGCGAAAACGCTTCTTTAATGAACTGAAAGGGAAACCCATTCAAAACTTATGGGATGACATTGAAATGATAACTTCGCAGTCAGCCGAACGTCTTGGCTACCCCACCCAGAAACCCGTTGCGCTGTTAGAACGAATTATTTCAGCCAGTAGCAACCCCGGTGACCTGATCCTTGACCCCTTCTGCGGCTGTGGCACTACTATTCACGCCGCGCAGAAGCTCAACCGCCGCTGGATCGGAATTGACGTTACCCACCTATCAATTGCACTTCAAAAATATCGGCTGAAAGACGCTTTTAACCTTTCTGAAAAGAGTGACTATGCTGTTATCGGTGAGCCGGAGGACATAGATTCCGCACTACAATTAGCCAGTGATGATCGTTGTCAATTTCAATGGTGGGCGCTATCTCTGATCAAAGCAAAACCGATAGGCGGCCAAGAAGGTAGCAAGGAAGGGAAGAAGGGAAAAGACACGGGCATAGATGGTGTAATTTATTTCTTTGATGATAACGCCGGAAAGCCGAAGAGAATTTTAGTCCAGGTGAAGAGCGGTAATGTGAAGAGTGGCGATATTCGGGACTTGCGTGGCGCTGTGGAAAGAGAAGGTGCGGCCATGGGTATATTTGTGACTTTATCGCCACCTACAAAAGATGTGGAACAAGAAGCAGTGACGGCTGGGTATTATTTTTCTGAAGGGTTGAACAGGAAATATCCTAAAATTCAGATTATTAGTATTAAACAGCTTTTAGAGGGAGTGGAAATTCAAATGCCTTCTATTGGTGCAGCCTTTAAGAAAGCCGAAATAGAGAGCGCCGGGGTTCAATTAAATTTATTGAAACGGAAAATTTATTAAGGAGCGGAAGCGATGACGTCGCAGCGGTCGGGCACGTAATAGGTAGGTAATGCGCCCGGAATAATGACGCAACCAGTCCGCAACCAATTTGGAAGGCAAAAAGGGCCAGCCCGATCTGAGCTAACCCTTTTAAAGCCTGTTGCAAAGTACCCCAAGAAATCGTCGCAGCGACCACGGCTCTTGAAGACTTAAGCTTCTTGAAGATACTGCTCAAACATGCCGCATTGGCCAAGAGTCTGGAAGAATTTGTGCAAGTGCTGAAAAGATCGAATAATTAATGTTGGCGTCGGCCGTATCTGGGTTGGACTCATACCCGGTGGGCGATGCTGCTCATCCCGGCCCCGGTGATTATTATTCCGGCCTTCTGCTACCATATCCCTGACCCGGCCTGGTTTCATATTACCTGGCCGCGGTAACGGGATATCTCTCTCACCTGGTTTTGGATCGAAAATTATAGCCTATCGGTGGTGCGGGCCATGCCTGCAGTCCATTTCGAAGTCCCTTATTTTCGCCGTCACCCTCCGAAGTTTATCACACCTGAACAATATGCCACGCGTCATTTTGGGATATCCTGTGGATCTAAGATATATGGTTGCAAAGACCCGATTCTTGTATTATATTCATAATAAAAATAGACCCCTGATGAGTTGTGGCCGACGCTGCTTCGGGACTATGAACTAACAGGAGCATAATACGGGATAAACATGCCAGGCCGGACTGATCCGCCAGACGCTATTTTGGCTGAATTGAAAAAATTAGTAGCTTCACCACAACTGGACCGGTTCCCTAGAGCCGCCGGCCTGGTTGGTGAATTCGTCATTATTCGGGATGAAGGCGGCCATGACGAAAAAACTATTTCTCGTTGCTCTTCGGCGATGGCTTTTTTAATGCTGTCTTTGGCCGAGTCTGTGTCCGAATCGCAATTGGTCGGTATTTCCTTGAACTCACTTCAAAAACTCGGTCACTTGGGCACAACTCTGACTCTCCGGTACTTGCATGGACCGGCCCTGCCGCCGGGAGGCATTAAGGGGCTTGTCGCCCTTTATCCGCTCAGCCGGATATTTCTTATCCTAAATCAATTTCTTAAGGCGCCGCGCTCCGAAGAAGGGGGCCTGCCGGCCTGGGTCATGGAGACGGTGAGCGCCAAGAAGACGCCGGATCCGGAACAAATTCTTCTTTTTTTAAAACAAGTTGAAAGAAACGGAGATTTTCTGGCCCAGCCGATCCGGGATGCCCTGTTTCCGATTCGGAAGATCTGGTTTCGGTGTGATTTGGAAAAATGGATTACCTCCATACTGGAGCAGCCGAAGACCAAACAGGATTTCTTTATCATCATGATGGCCATCAGGACGTTGACCGCCCGGCATTTGGTTCCAAAGCTGGCCGAATATCTGAAGGTGAAGGATCCAGCCGTGGCCTTGACTATTCTGGAGACCATCAGCAAAGTGGGCCAACGGGGTGACCTGGGCCTGGCCAGGTCCGTGGGTTCGCTCCTGAGCCATCCTAACGCTTCCATCCGGTTGGCCGCGCTCGATACCCTCAACGCCCTGCAACCCCCGGCGCCTTATTTGTCGCGGATCTACCTCTACCTGTACAATGGACAGCCTCTCCTAAGAAAATCGCTTCTCTTTAAGTTACTTTATCTTGATGCCCCATCCTTGGCCGGGTTCCTGGATAATCTGCCTGAAGAAAGCCGGAAAGAAGCCTATCTTTGCCTCTTTTTCTTTCTTTCCCGCATGTGCCCGGAACAATTGTCGGATGGCCTAGACTATATGGCGGACCAGTTTCCTCTTGAAGTTAAGGCCAATCAGGAGATTGCCACGGTCATTAAGAATGGGCTGCAGTCTCTCGGGGTCCCCGGCCGGACCTCGTCTTACGGCGCTACCTTTCCGGCAGGCGGGTCGGCCGGGAGCGCCTGGGAGGCAACCAGTGGTAAGCCCGTGCCTCGCCCGAAAAGTTTTGTCAGGTTGTCCGACCGGGACCGGGAACTAATCCAAAACTCGACGAAGAACTGCCTAAATATAGAAAATTTGCAGCTACCCGGCGCCGATCTGGCCGACCTGACCTTCCGTTCCATGACTCTTAACCAGGTCGAGCTGAGAGGCGCCAGAATCAGAAAAGTCAGATTCGAGAATGTGACTATTGAAAACCTGGACCTGAGCGAAGGAACGGTGGAGCAGGCCGTCTTCGAAAAGTGTCGGATCAACCGCCTGCGGGCTCCGGCCGCCCGGATTAGCCAGACCACTTTTCAGGGTTGCGTGTTAAAAGAATCTGATTTTTCCAACGCTGAGTTCTCCCAGGTATCTTTCCTCGAAATGGAGGTGATCAATAGCCATTTTGTTGAGGCCGCGTTAAAAGACGTCCATTTTCAGCAGGTATTGATCAAAAACAGCAACCTGTGGGGGACCCAAATCGGTTTGGCCAAGATGTCTTACTGTCGCCTGGTGGCGGTGGAGTTCTCTTTCGCCGGAATAGCGGCTTCGACATTCAAGGGGGTGGAATTCGAGGACTGCTGCTTTGACATGGTCTCGATTAGAGAGACCGGATTCGCCACGTGTTCCTTTGCCGCGTGCCTGTTCAGCCGGTGTTTTTTTTATAAACTGGATACGGATGAATTTCACCTGCTCGGCGAGGCGTTGCTGGCGCAGAAAAAATTGTTTCAGGCCATGGAACAGCCGTTGAAAAAAGAGGAGATTCCTCAGGCATGGCGGTCCTGGGAAGCTCATATCTGGACCAAGGACCTGGTGGACCTCTGGTTTCGCCAAAAGGATGCGAACCGGCGGGCCGCGGTATTGATCGAGAATGATCGGCGGCGGTTTGACTGGGCCTTGGAAACCTTGGGACGGCCGCAGTGCGATTTTTTTCGGATATTGCCTTATCTATTACACACTGACATTTTGGAACGGCAGGATAGGGGGTCGGCTGGAGGCGCTCCTTTGGGAGTTAGTGGTTATCATCCGGATTATACAACCTTGAGACTGGTCAAGAAGTATTTTGATGATACCGTCCCTCCTGATTCCGCCACAGGTCCGTCGGCCATTGAAGCTATCTATACGATCGGCAGCCTAGGCACATTCGCCCAAACCTCAAAATCCGACCTGGACTATTGGATTTGTTACGATTCAGGGGTGATCTCGGAATCCCACATGGCCCTTATCCAGCCAAAGCTCGACAAGCTGTCTTCCTGGGCTAACAAGAAGTTTGGATTATCCGTTTTCTTCTTCCTGATGGATCTCAAAAAGGTCCGAGAAAACAATTTTGGGTTCAGTGACGAAGAGGGGTCGGGCTCAGCTCAGGCTCAGATCTTGAAGGAAGAATTTTACCGCACGACCATCAGGATTGCCGGTAAGATGCCGGCCTGGTGGTTGATCCCACCCCATTCCGATCGAGAGACATATCAAGGGCATATTTCCTGGATGATCAAAGGATGCTCCTGGTTGCGGGATAAAGTGTCTGACCTCGGTCACCTGGACGAGATTGCCCCAGGGGAATTCTTCGGCGCCTCGTTATGGCAGATTGTCAAGTCATTGAAGAGCCCATTCAAGTCATTGATGAAACTGGGTTTGCTGGAGAAATATGTGGCCGCCCAAGATCGCCGGGCGAGGCTCTTATGTGACCGGATAAAGGATAACCTGCTCGTCGGCCTGACCGATCTGGATCAAATCGATCCCTATGTGGTGATGTTTCAAGAATTGAATGATCACTTTCTGCTGATGGGCGATCAAGAATCTTTAGACCTGATCAAAATGGCCTTTATCTTGAAAAGCGGGGGAGGAAAAATCGACCCGGTGGAAATTTTGGCGCCTAAGGCAGAGAAAAGTATCTTACTCAGTCGTTATTTCAGAGAGTGGAAATGGACCGTTAACCAAATAACCGAACTCACCCAATTCGACTCTTGGGATTTTAAGAAAAAGGCTGCCTTGGGGGACATGATTAAGAGCTTTATTTTGCGCACTTATGTTAGGATCCAGGATTCGTTGCAGCACCGCCAGGCTGACATCAAGATCAACGAACTGGACCTGACCAAACTGGGGCGCCGGATAATCTCCAACGTCAGTATGAAAGAAAATAAACTGGAGAGATTATCTTCCGTTTTTCCTCTGGAGAATATCTTCACTGAGCTGCATTTCCAAGGCATTAAGGCCATGGGGCAACCGACGGTCTGGGTGGTCAAAGGGGTCCAGGGCAAAGCGGGTCAGACCAAGAATGACTTAGTGGAGATAAAAAGAGATCGAGATATGGCCAGATTGCTGGCCTGGATCATCATTAATAATTTGTACTATCCCGAAATGGTGCTTCGAACCGATGCCGGTTTATCCCCGGTTTCGGCCAAAGATGTGGGAGAATTGTTGCGTAGTCTCCGGGAATTTTTTCCGATCAAAGAAACCTTTGAAACGGCGTTAGACGAACATGTCAAGCCGGAGCGCGTGGTCAAGGTGTTCGGTATCCTGAATCTGTTAACCTTAAGAAAAACAACGAAAATATCTGAGGCGACTTTTATATACGCCACCAACTGGGGTGAAGTGTTCTCTCTTTCACCCGCGATAACCGACGCCGCGCTTAAAGATAATCCAAGTGAATTTTTGAAAAAGAATATTAAGCAGAATTGTCCTGCCGAACTCCAGTTGAAATTTTTTGTTCCTCATCAATCCCGCTGCCCTTTGCCCGTCTTCATGCCGTGGTAGGGAGTCGGATGGCGTAAAATAAGAATCGTGTAACTGATTGGCGGCCGGTTTTCAGCCTTCGGCAAATAGAGCCACAACCGTAGGCGGCCGATCTAATCCGACGACGTTTGGTGCTACGATAATCAGCCGAATATATTGTTATTAGATGAATGAAGAATGAAGAACCGATTGATGAAAGGAATATTTCGGCCTCGTTGTCTTCAAAACAATAATTGTTTGACTTGGCCGGTGTCATATGCTAATTTGGCTGGTAAAAATAAATTTAACTTTTCGGATTTGAGCCTCAAGACTCGGATAGTCTCTCAAAGTAAGGATGTCGCAACCAACTTAAGTGTTGTGGGCGCGGGCTTAAGATCACCAGACGGTTTCAGCCATATAAACCCGGTAGATGCAGCCGGCAATCATTATAGATGATGACCATCGGAGTGGGGTGGATGATATGAGAGGCAATAACAAACTTAGGACCGTTCTTCCGACCGCCGCCTTCTTCGCGGCCATTCTATCTGTATCCTTATTCACAGGCACAGGGCCGGGATACACGGACAATAGCTTGACGCCGGAACCATTGCCCAGGGCACAAACTGAAACTCAGGCCTACGTTAACGTTGGCACCGGTAATAACGGCAACGGCGGGACTGTCAGCGCCCCGTGGAAAACCATTTCCAATGCCTTGCAAAGCTCAACCCCGACTGTAGCTTACGTAGACACGGTCAACGGCATTGACGGCAGCGGAGGGACCCAGACCGCCCCTTGGAAAACCATTACATATGCCCTTCAGAACGCCACTCCGGCCAGTGCAATTACCATAAATATCGCACCTGGAACCTATCCGGAGAATCTTGCCGCAGGAGTGTCTCTTCTCATTTATCAAGACAATACCACTATCACGAGATTTGGGACAGATGATGTGGTCTTGGATAGCGGCGGAGTTATGACCGCAACCTCGACCCTGGATATTGGAGGGCACAGCAACATCACCATCAGCGGCCTTAAGTTCATTAATCGCCCTCAAGGTTATGGAATCAGCGGCTGGGGAGCATCCACCGGTCAAAACAGCGTCTACATCAATAGCTGTTACTTTCAAAATATGAACGGCGGCGTCTCCATGATAAATGATGACGGCAGCGCCGCCAGTCAGATAAGCCAGGTTCACATCGGCCCCGGATGCACTTTTAATAATGTTCCCACACCGCTGCTGCTTTGGGGGTGTAACCAGGTCACCGTCACCGGTCTTTCTGTAACTCAGTCATCTAGTTCGGTCCAAGGAGACGGCATTTGGGTGGGTACTTTTGATTCCAATCGGCCGGCGCAACAGACGAGCAACGTTAGTATAACTAATTCAAGAATTTGGGGGACGATGAAGGGAATCTCTTTCACCGATACCACAGGGGGAACGATCGAACAAAACACAATATCGAATTGTTTTATTCATCACGTCGGAATCTACAACTCCTCCCCGACTATAGACAGAAATACCATTATCGGGAACCCGGCCTCTGACTACATCGGGGCCAACCCGCGCGTCAATAACGGTATCTTGCTCTCCGCCGGTTCAGCGGTGGCCGATGTGTCGGGAATTTCAGCCCGAAGTTACCCGCGTCAGGCTTCTAAGACCCGAGTCCGCCGGGCTACATCAACTAATCAGGCGATCCAACCCGGCACGTTTCCACCTCTTGTCCAGAATAATTTTATCGACAGCGCCTCATACGGCATGGAGACTTACGGCAACAGCAAGATCTATAACAACACCATTGTCAACAGCCAGCCGTCACCGATCGGGTTTGAAGGCAAAGGTATATATGTCGGGGATGGAGCTCCGGATATAAAATATAACATTATTTACAATTATACCGATTTCGGGATATATTCAAATCCGACAATCACCTCTGATTATAATGACATCATCTCTCCGAACGGAGTGGCTTACGGGGGAACGGTGACCCCTGGCCCCAATAGTTTTAGTATAAATCCTAAGTTCGCCTCTCCCCAATCGGCTCCGTCTACTTCTGATAACTACCGCTTGACCGATTTATCTCCGTGCATTGACGCCACTGATCAGACCGTTGCCGGGATTGATTTAGGTGGAAGCCCTCGACCGTTTGGGCAGACCTGGGATATGGGTTGCTATGAATACGGCTCTCCGGTAACGTTTAAATTGCCTGTAACCGGGGGTACGTTAGCCGAAAACTATACGATGATTACCATCCCGCTGACCCTCCTCCCCAATGATGTCTTATCGGTCCTGCAATCCACGTTTGGAGTTTATGATCGAAGTCGCTGGAGACTCTTCCGGTATGACCCTACCGTCTCCAGTTATCAGGAAGCGCCTCTGGTCCCGGCCGTGGTGCCAGGCGTGTCTTATTTTCTGATTACGGCCAATTCGGCGTTAATTACGCTTACCGGCAATCCCGGCCCTGCCGTCCAGGTGATGACAATTCCGCCGGGGTGGAACATGATTGGAAATCCTTATCGGTATAGCCTCTCGGTAGACAGCATCATGGTTTCGGTCGATGGGGTCAGCTATGTTTCCATGACTCAACCGACTCAAACCTTGACCAATAAGACGTTTTGGCAGTGGACAGGCGGTCCTGCCTACGTGGCTGCGTCCGTCATCAGTCCCGGCGGCGGCGGATTCTTGAAAAATATTACCGGAACTAATATTTTTGTCAAGTTTAACCCCATCCCGGCCACCCCCTTTGACCGAAAGTGGACAACCTTGGCCAGTGACCAGGATTTGATGACTGCCGGAGAGGACAGACCACCGGCTCCTCCCGGAGCAAAGTAATTTGACCAACCCCTGGCGCATAATGTTCCTTAAACCAGGTCGAATTGGGCATCGTGGTCGGGCGAAGTCAATTCTTTATTGGTAATGAATTGATATCACGCGAATTCATTTATTAGGAGCCGGCTTTGAAGAGATCAAAATCAATCGGGTTTATTTTGGCCATTTTTACCGCCCTGTATATGGCTTGGTGCGTGCCTCAGGTATGGGCCGATGAAGAGGCGGATAATCTCTTCAACCGCGGCAAGTTTGAATATGCCGACGACCACTATCAGGCCGCCTTTGACTATCTGAAAAAAGCCTTGGCCCGCGATCCCGACAATTTGGAATATAAGTATTATCTAGCCTTGACTCAGATCAAACTTGGCCGAGTGAACGAGGGCACCGCGGTTATGGAGACTCTGGTCGCGAAAGACCCGATCCGTTACGGCAAGGTGTATTTCGACTTAGGCACCAGTTATATGCAGCTAAAACAATGGTCCAAGGCCATCGAGATGTTTGATAAGGCGTTGAAGATTGATCCGCGCCGGGCTGATGTGGTCTTTAGTATAGGCATTGCCTACCTCAATCAGGAGAAATACCCTGAGGCCGTTAATTTTTTCAATAAGGCTAAGACCGTCGACCCGAAGTTTGCCCAGGTGTGCGAATATCACATCGGGCTATGTCAATTTAAGATGGAACAGTACGACCGGGCCAAAACCACTTTAGAGGCGGCGATGCGGGCAAATCCCAATACACCCGTAGCCAGGAATTGCGAACTGCTGCTGAAAAACATGGATATCGAACAGCGGGCCAGGAAACCATGGTCTCTTGCTGCGACAGTAGGAGTGCAGTATGACGACAATGTGAATATGAGTCCGTTAAATGACGCCGGAATAAGCAAGGGCTCTCCTACAACAGGCAAGGGAGACACTTCATTTACCGGTGTGTTTTCCGGGAGCTATAATTTACTCAACGACCGGGAACATAAGTTCGGCATAAGGTATGGTTATTATCAAAATCTCTATACCTCAATCCATACCAGTAACCTCATGGGGCATACGGCAGGGCTATATTACCAATATCTCAATCTTCCCGTTGCGGCCAGAATTCAATATGACTATTCCAGGTATTTTAGCGGCGCCGACGTTAGCGACAAGCTGAGCATGAACGCGTTTACCGGTAAGCTGACTTATGTGGAAACGGACAATTGGCGAACCGAATTTTTGGGATTAGTGCAGTTAAAGAATTATACGGACAATCTTGCTAATGGTGGCCCAACCCCCAACGGCACTCATTTTGGGGGCGAGGTATTTCAATATTATTTATGGCCCAAGGAAAGGTCTCACATTCGGGTGGGCTACCGGTATGATTATGAAAACGGGGACGTGATCGATTCCGGCGATATCCACGTCGACCCCGGCTATTATAGCCATCAGGTGTCCTTGGGTGTTAATTTGCCCACCGTTTGGGACATCTTTCTGGACATCAGCGGCTCCCCCACCTGGTACAGCTTTAACCGGAACACCAATTTTTCTTTGACCGATGACCGCCGGGATACTAATTTACAGGGGGCGGTGAGGTTAACCAAGAATTTTTATGAACATCTCCAATTAATGTGTAGCTATAATTACACTGATAACCAATCAAATATCTCACAGCTTAGACCGTTGTATGGAAATTACAGAGATCCATTCGAATATCAAAAGAATGTCATCTCACTGTCTTTGACGACGTTTTTTTAACAGGTCTAATTCGTTTTCCAGACAGCGTGCTTTTAATTACCTGCTTTAATGCGATGGAATATTCATGAGGAGGAAACAGGTTAACGGTTTCTTAATTCATGATGTTTTTTTTTACATCAATTCTGTTTTTTTATGAACGAATCACCGTCCAACTCACCATATTTTTATTATGGAATCATAAAACTATACGGTGGTGAAATTAGTTTTCCCAGACCGGGACTCACTTTAGGAGGCAAGAATGTCTTCTTCAATTATCGCTCTGCCCAGGAATCGTTTTATCCTCTTCACGGCTTTCTGTCTTTTTTTTGTTTGGAACATGGGGCTTTGTCATGCAGCCGATAATCCGGTGGGGGAAATAGTACTACTTGAAGGCGACGCTACGGTTCGGCATTCAGGTGAAACCACGGCTGCGCCGATTAGGATAGGCGCAAAAATATTTATCAAAGACGTCATCAAGACCGAACCCGGCACCAAGCTGCGGATTCAGTTTGTCGATTCGAGCATCGTCAGCGTGGGTGAGAATACCCGCTTGACGGTTACGAATTACCTCTTCTCGCCGGAAAGGAAAGTTAGATCTTCCATGCTTGACGTCGCCTTCGGGAAGGTCAAGGTTTTTGCCAACAACCTGTTCGGATTCCGCGACAAGGCTTTCAAGGTCAAAACCCCCACAGCCATTATCGGGGTACGAGGAACGGTGTTCTTGGTTTGGGTGGTGGACAGTGAAGTTACCAAAGTGGCTTCGTTTGAAAATGACATTACGGTAGCCAATTTTTACAGGCCGCAAGACTTCCTCATCGTAACTCAAAATAATTGGACCGAAGTTAAAGCGAATTTGCCGCCGGACAAACCGGTACTCGTGACACCCGAATTGTTCAAGGAACTCCAGCAGGGTTTGCTTG
>JADFYC010000340.1 GCA_015233295.1 Deltaproteobacteria bacterium
AGCACCCAGGAGGGCGCGTTTTCCGTCTTGGCCGCTATTTCAAAGCTCTTTTGCGCCTCGCCGGGTTGACCTTCAGCCAGGCGGAGCTTGCCCAAAACCACATTGGCCCCGGGGCTGGCCGCGTTGACACTGAACGCTTGTTGGGCCAGTTGACGGGCTTCGTCATACTTGCCCTGCTGGAACCTGACCGCGGCTAATCCTTCCCAACCTGCCGCCTGGGCCGAACCGCTCTCTGTTGACAGTTTCTTAAAACGGTCTTCTGCCAGGGCGATATTGCCGGTCTTAAGGGCCCGGTAACCTTCGTCTCTATCCGAAAAAGATGGTTTAAAAAACCAGATAGCCACCAATATCAGCACGATTGCCGCAGCCACCCCCACAGCTACCCTGGGCCAGACCCGTTTCTTGATCGGGAGCGGGATGGCTCGCACCTTGTCCTGGGCTCTCTCCTCCGGTATCTCACCGATTTCTTTAATGTACACCGTGGACGGACTGCCATAGAGAATATATCCGGCCCAAACCGCCTCTCCCATTCCGTGGCGCTCAATGATCTTTAACCGGGCCTGGCGCAGGGCCTGACCTACCGGCATCCCCTTAACCAGACCTGAATAAAATTCCATGGCAAAGTCGGCACTGGGCCGGTCATAGACATTCCAGAAGGCGCCCACATAGTGCTGGACTCCAGACATCAGGAAGGCGTCGGCCAATCCATGGATCCGATTTTTGATCAAGTCATCCGCCTGCCAGGCCGAGGTTTGACCGGATTGGCAAGAATTGGAAAAAACCAGGGCGGGCAGGGTCACAGTCTGGGCCAGGTCGACAATATCCGATGTGATTAGTTTCCCATCCTGCAGCATCCATCCGGACAAGGACGGATTAAACTGATTATAATCCGCATGACCAGCGTAATGGACCAGGTCATATTCTTCGATGTGTTGCTTGACCCGTTCCTGCGTAATATCTTTATTCCAGAGTTCGCACTGAATCTTGCCCCAGACGCGATCCATGCCGGTTTTGATCAATTGCCCTTCGGCCTGGGCGGAACTCAAATCCCCGCTGGGATCGACCGCCACCAGCATCTTCAATGGGGGCCGTAATTGCCGTCTCCGGTCTACCACCGGTCGCTGGGTCACCACGATTCGGCCCATGTTGAACCGCAAGCACAGAAAAGTCTCGCCATCATGGAGTAGTTCCCAGGGCACCTTAATCAACTGGTCATCCACACTGACAACCAGATCTTCCACGGAAGTCTCTTTTAGACAGGCCCTGACACCCTCGGGCAGCAGCAACTGGTATAATCGTTGGCCGTACTCCACCAGCCGGGCCACCTTCTTCTTATCCAGCCGGCCTTTGTCGTCCACCGTGGCCAGTAACCCGGTGAGCTGGTTGAGCAGTTCATCAACCTCCGGCATTGCGGCCGCCACTTCCTCCACCTGGCGGACCGTTTGTTCCTCGGCTCCCAGGCGTTCGACGGCGCTGGCTCTGATCCGGCCTTCACTTATCCGGACGGCCAGGCGCAATGCTTTGCGCGGAGTTTCGGCCACTTCCCCCTCAGCCGACCGGGGTTTATCGGCCTGTTCTTCCTCTCGCCAGATGACCTGATAAATGTTTAGCGGTTCGGCCTTGCCTTTAACCTTGGCTGCCTCATGGAACCGGCAAAAAATAGCCGGGTCGTGCCGGACCTGTTGATACATGGCCTCGGTAATGAAGATCTGACCGTCTCCAGCCAGGGAATTGACCCTGGCCGCGGTGTTCACGGCATCGCCGTAGGTATCCTTGGCCTCGACAAAGCACAATCCGTAATGGCCTCCAATGGTAACATGGAGGTGATCCACCTGGTGTTTGCCTTGATTGACCTGGACCACGGCCTTTTGCATGGCCATCATGGCTTTAACGGCAGCCACGGGATCATCAAACCGGGCCAACATCCCGTCTCCGGTGGACTTGATTACAGCGCCCTGATACTCGGTCACAATCGGGTACAGGGTATCATCATGCCGGTGAACCATGGTCCGGCCGGCGATGTCTCCCTTAGTCTCATAAGTCTTGGTGGAAGCGACAATGTCCGTAAATATCACCGCGACATTCCGGGCTTTTTCAGTTAGCTTCTGGTCGATCCGAAGTCGTTCGCGAATCAGACCATCCACATCTTCGGCGGCCGTCACGGCCGGGTGGGTATCTGGCGGGTCATTTTGCTGGGGGGACATAGGGCTGGCCTCCTAAATGATTAAGTGACCGTCGTTGGTCCTTCGGTTTGCTGCATTTAACCATCAAATTGGACATAAAATATCATAACAGTATACCGTCGCGGACGCAAATAAAAAAGAGGAACGGCATAAAGAAGTTAAGATTTCTCGCTTCGCTCGAAATGACAAATTGGTCGCACGCAAGAACGTTCTGTGCCACCGCCGCTTCGGACGTTGTCATTTTCAGCGAAGCTAGAAATCTTAAGCACTTGCTCGTCCTGATCCTTCTCGAAAAGTGACAATTAGGGCCGTTCACAGTATAACTTCAACCAACCACGGCCCCCATCGGTTGGTTGTTAACCACCCCGGTAATCCTGGCCGACACAATGTGGTTAATCCGGTCGGGAGGCAGATGCTGCAATAACACCGGCAAATAATTTGAGGCAAAGCCGTGCAACAGACCGGTTTCTGGATCGGGTTTGGACTCCACCAAGACGGCCACCACCTGGCCGATATGTCTGGTATAGAACTCCAGCCGCTTAGCCAGACCCAACTGCCGGAGGCGTTCGGCTCGGTCAGCGGCTACCTGACCGGTCACCCGGCCCCCGAATTTGGCCGCGGCCGTTCCAGGGCGGGGCGAAAAAGGAAAGACGTGCAAATAGGCAATGGGGAAGGAGGAGATCAGCGCATGGGTGGCCTCAAAGGCCCGGTCATCCTCTCCAGGGAACCCGACCATCACGTCCAGGCCCACGCCGGCCCGAGGCAGATACCGGAAGACCTCCTCCAGCATCCGGGCAAAGGCCGCAGCCCCATAGGGTCGCCCCATCCGAGCCAGGATGTCGTCATGGCCGCTTTGCAAGGGGATGTGCAAGTTAGGGCAAATATAGTCCGACTCGGCCATCAATTGCAGCAACTCCAAAGTCACCTCCGTCGGCTCCAGGGAGCTTAATCGAAGTCGGAAGGTCGGCTCCATCGCCACTGCGGCCTGGAGCAGAGTCACCAGGTCCGTCTGAGGCGTCAGGTCATGACCATAGACCCCTAAGTGGATCCCGGTCAGGACCACTTCCCTAAATCCCGCCGCACCCAGCCGCCGGAACTCCTCCAGGACCACCGACTGGTCCAGGCTCCGGGATCGGCCCCGGGCATAGGGGACGGCGCAGAAGGTGCAAAAACTGTTGCACCCGTCTTGGACCTTCAGATAGGCCCGGGTCCGTCCGGTCAGTTCAGTGATGGGCAGGTGGTCAAACCCCGACCGCTGGTGAATGGCCCCAACCATCTTAAGCCCGCTGCCCGGTCCCACTCGCCCCGAGGCAATCATATCCGCGATGGCCGGCTTTTCAGCATTTCCCGCCACCAGGGCCACCCCCGAGATGGCCGCCAGTTCCTCCGGATTGGTCTGGGCATGACATCCGGTGGCCACAATGACGGCTCCGGGGTTAAGGCTCGCCGCCCGGCGTAAGGTCTGCCGTGATTGTGCCCCCGCCTTAGCCGTGACTGTGCAGGTATTCACCACCACCACCTCCGCCGGCCCAGGATAGGGCACCAGCTCATACCCCCGCCCGACCAGGGCCTGGGTGATGTACGCTGATTCATATTGGTTAACCTTGCAGCCCAAGGTATATACCGCCGCCCTTTTGGGCGGGTCAAAATGTGTCGTCATTATCGAGATCTTTCCTCCGTCCCGGAAACCTTCTGCTGATTGTTGGCTCAAGGTTTTAATCTTGTCATTCAGGTCCTGATCTTGTCAACCTGAAAAAGGTTTACCTTCTATCTCTTTTGTGCGATGATATATCATTCAGAATATCATGTGGGAAATTCAAGTTTAGAGGTTTACCTTGACGACAAATCATCACGACAAGTTTTTCAAGAAAATGTTCTCGAGTCAAGACTTAGCCAAAGACTTCTTGGCCAATTATTTACCTGAGTCCATTCTTGGCCAAGAAGTCTTTGGCTAAGTCTTGACTCGAGAACATTTTCTTGAAAAACTTGTCGTGATGATTTGTAGA
>JADFYC010000341.1 GCA_015233295.1 Deltaproteobacteria bacterium
ATCATGGCCTGGGTGGAGGACCGAGAGGAGCGGTGGCTGTCGCTGAGTGAACAGGATTTTGAGAAACCGGTCTTAAACGGCGTGGCCTTCGACCCTTTTGACGTCTCTGGAATAAGCCTGGTCCTGCAACCCCATGGTCTTGTTTATGCGGCCGGTTATTCCGGGGGACTAAAGCCGTCATTCCTGGTGGCCGAATTGGAAGACCATTTCTTTCTTGAGGGACGCCGGGTTTTTGTCTTAGCCAGGGAGTTGGCCAGGGATATCCTGATCTTTCCGGCCATGTCTCGTGATGGGACCATTTATGGCCGGAAGGAGGCTTTGAGCTATCTGCTCTGGGACCTGATTCAAGAAAAGTGGAGCACTCAAAAGCCGGCTGTATTTACGGCGTTGGAAGATAGCGGTGTCCCTTTGCCGGAGCAGGAGCGCCCTATCTCATTACTGGGCGGGTTGCTCAAACCCCGGTTATCGGCACTGGTGGCCCAGGAGATGGACGCCTATCTCCGCCATGAATTGGGTGAATTGACCGACAACTCATTTGACCGGGATATCTGGCGTCAAATAATTTCCGAAAACCCCCAGACCAACCTGGAAAAACTGGCCAGGGGGATTAAGGATATCTTGGCTGACACCTCGGAACAAGGACGACTTAATTATATCATCACCCAACAAAAAAAAGGCTCTTTGGGATTCTACGTGGCCTTTATCTTCGGATTTCCTAAGATGATTTTTCGCGAAATTTTTACTGCTTACAGGCAGTTCAGGGAGACCGACGATTGGACCATAATTGATTGCGCCCGAAAAATCGGTCATGCCAAGGCGGCTGATCTGGCGGCCCAACTGACCGACCTTTTCCATCGGGCCAAACTCCAGGAACCGGCCTGGATTCATCAACAGATAGAACATCTCGTTTCGCCGTTGTTTGCCTGCGCCGGCAAATAGGTTGTTGAGAGTACCGGCTTTAATCCAACGATATGTGTCCGATATGGATCAAAGACATCAGTGCATCAGGTATCAATCCCAGGCGACTAACCGTTCTCGGCTTAACCAGAGATGACAAAGGGAGATTATGGAAACAAAGCTGCCCCGCGTAGTTTATCACCCTCTCTACATGGAGAATTACCGTACCGCCAGCGTAGAAAGACCGGCCAGACTCCGGCCCATCTTAGACGAGCTGGTGGCTTATCAGCCCTTTGTCACGCCTGTGGCGGCCACAGACGAGGATATTTTGTTGGTCCATAGTCCCAGCCTGGTGGAGGATGTAAAACGGGATAAGCTCCTTTATCAAGTGGCCGCCATGGCTGTCGGTGGGGCGCTGACCGCGGCCGACCTGGCTTTGGCCGGAGAACCCGCCTTCGGCCTGCTGCGGCCCCCTGGGCACCATGCCGGCCCAAGTAATCACTGGGGTTTCTGTTTTTTCAACAACGTGGCCATTGCAGTGGAGAAACTGATCCGGATAGGACGGATTAACCGGGCCTTTATCCTGGACATCGACCTTCATTTTGGCGACGGGACCGACAACTTTTTCCAAGGTCGGGAAGATGTCACGGTGTTTAACGTCGAGGCGCGTGAGCGGCAGGAGTATCTTGACGAAGTCACCCGGGGATTGAGTGGCATCCAGGCTACGGATTTGGTGGCCGTGTCAGCCGGATTCGACACTTACGCCAAAGATTGGGGTGGTATTCTTGATATTGAAGACTACGCCACCGTTGCTCGTC
The DNA here is from genome assembly GCA_015233295.1 of Deltaproteobacteria bacterium. Lineage (GTDB taxonomy): Bacteria > Desulfobacterota > JADFXK01 > JADFXK01 > JADFXK01 > JADFXK01. Next base: position 1,716 of record JADFYC010000341.1, read on the forward strand.
TGGTCAAGGAAGCGGCCGACACCCATTGCTCCGGTCACCGGTTTGCCTTGCTTGAAGGTGGATACTATTTGGAAGACCTGGGCAAAAATGTCGTGTCTTTTCTGCGCGGATTTGCCTAATCGGCTCTGGCGAACGGCCACTTGGTTCAGTTAATCGATTCGAATTATAGACCCAGCACAGGGAAGTCAAATGGCGCCACCTTTTTTTTCTCCAGGCCTGGACAGCCGATCCTTCAAACAAATCAAATTTGACATACCGGTCCACGTCCGTTTGTTTGATAAAAGCAACAATCGTCCGTTAACCAGCTTTGCCCCGGCCAGGGTAGCCAACTTCTCGGCCCAGGGTGTTTACTTGCTGGTGAAGCAAATTATTGTGGACGGGACCCATCTAGCCACTAATGCCCTTGGCTCGGACACCGTGACCATCGAATTGGGGATGGCCGCCCCTGAAGGCGGCGGCACGATCACGGAAACCACCGTTGACTGGTACAATCAGGGCAAAGACAAGAATGGTCAAAAGGTCTATGAACTCGGGCTCAAGGTGTTAAAAGACGGGCACAAAATGAAAAAACAATTGAAGAGGCTGGCCGCCTCTCACCAGGCTGAGGTGGAATGAGAAAGGCGGCTGATAATTGAAACGAGTCATTTGAGATGTTCCAGGAAGGTCTCAATGGCCCTGGGGATTTCCCGGCGCAGGACCGATTCCCCTTCCATCTTGCCCAGTCTCATGAAGTCTTCGTACTTGGGGTGGGTAGGCTTTAAATCTGGAAAAGACGGTTGAAAACCCGGTTTGATCGAATCGCACTCCAAGACCAGCGTCACTAAGGGGTAGTATTCGCCGGCAAAGCCTGTGACCCAATCTAACCGGCGCATACATTCAAACCGAATTTGATCGAGAATAAAAAGGTGGATGTCCATGACCTTCATCCGGACCTGAGGCTCCAGATAATCAAACTTGGCCCCGGTCCCTAAGTCCAGGCAGCCCATGATCAAGTCATATAGCAACATGGTCGGTTCCGGGTCAGGGAACAAAAAAAAGCCCAGATCCTTATCGGAGAATTCATGTAACATCGTGGATTCGCCCAACTGGACGGTGAATCTTTCTTGCCAGCGTCTTAGACTGCGTCTGGCGGCCAGTTGATATTTAAATTTTTTTATGTCCGTCACCAAGGCCATCTAATCTTCACCTTAAATTGTCTTACGGAATTAACATATCGAGATGAATCGTTATGTTCAATTGCTGAGACATCTCTGTGTCTTCTCTTCTCATTACCTGCGTCCCGGGCATCACTTTTTTTGAAGCGAAGGAAAGTTATCCATCAGTCCCGGACCTTCATTTTTCTGTTGAAAAAATAGTATAGTTGGGTTATTTATAAGGACTATGGTTCAGACGCGCCGATGTGAATCACTAGCCGCCCGGTCTAACTGATAATAGTCAGATGGACATCCCCTGGCAACGAAAAAAGCTCTGACAAAGCTAATTAGGTCCACCCAAGGCCTGAAGCTCCGGCGGTCTGCACATCTCTTGCAGGATAGAATTCATCGAAAAACATAGATTCAGAAAGGAAACGATCATGTCATCAGCGACCAAGCAGGCAAAAATAGTCGACAAAAGGAAAGATCACCCCAACAAGGCCAATCAACTGGCCGACAAGAGAAGAATAGCCAAAAATTTGGCGTTGCTCAGCCAGTCGGCTGAAAAACGCAACTAGCCGCATCTTCCGTTCACTTTCTCAGGAATAACCACCCCGAGCCGGCCACGGCAGCACCAGGTAGATACCCCAGGCGTGCCGGCCCGGGTGCTTGACAGTCACAGCGCAGTGTTCCTATCCCCTTTATGTACACTACGTGACCTAAGCACGCAGCCCATAACCCACAACCGGCACGCTAACTATGTCCTATCACGGCGCCCTATTACGTAAGACTAAGATCGTTTGCACTATCGGACCTTCATGCCGTGACGCCGGATCGTTGGAACGGCTTGTTTGGGCCGGGATGAACGTGGCCAGGCTCAATTTTTCCCACGGCACCCATCAAGAACATGCCGAAGTCATCGATCTAATCAAAGAAATCAGGATCCGTCTGAACCGACCGGTGGCTATCTTGCAGGATCTGTGCGGTCCCAAGATACGGATCGGGACCACCCAGGAGGGGGGTATTTCCTTAAAACCGGACGACATGTTGACGTTCATTGATGGAGATACCGGACTCCCGGGAGACGCGACAGGATTGAGGGTCAATTATCCCAATTTATCCGACGAAATCCATGTGGGAGATCGCATCATGTTGGCTGATGGGGCGATTGAAGTTAGGGTCACGGCCAAAGAGAAGGGTCGAACTACCTGTCAGGTGATTACCGGTGGCCGGCTGACTTCCCACAAGGGACTGAATCTACCCGATACCTCACTCAAGACTCCGGCGGTTACGCCCAAGGACCTGGATGACTTGACTTTCGGACTA
>JADFYC010000342.1 GCA_015233295.1 Deltaproteobacteria bacterium
ATTGTCCCGTCCGATAGACGGGTAGCTGGGACAGGCTGAAGGAGGTCTGTTTCGTGAAGAAATAATTGAAGCATGCCTCCATAGATATTAACATCTATATCTTCGACAGGTTCATAAATCTTTCTCAGTCTTTCAACGATTCTTTTTTTTATAAGGGGCTGGTGCTGTAAGTTATTTAAGACCAGTCCAAGATTACTGGCGTCTTCCAACAAGAAGTCTGCCGGGAGGTCTGTTTTTTGAGGCAATCTGGCTGGTCCAAGTCGGCCCTGATTCCACTCTCGATAGAATTTCATCTTGGAAAAATTGTCCGCCAGGTAATTTAGTTCCGGATATTGGTCTGGGTCTTTTCTCTGGGACAGTACCGATTGTTCCGGATCCAGATCATGCTTCCGAATAAAGCGACGGGCACGTTCCGGGGCCTGCCCGGCTGATTCAGAACGGGATATCTGAACGTTGACTACCGGATTACCCCGCTGATATCGGTAGTAAAAATAAACACCATCTTCTTCCCCGCGCAAAGGGCGTTCATCTTCTACTGCTTCGTCGTACATTTCCAGGCGTTGCCCCACCATCGTGAAGGCCGACTTGTACCTGAGCGGCATACTCCCGGCAGGGTAATCGACAACGGCGTTGATCTCGGCGATCGGAGCGATGTCTGATCCTTTGTACAACCACTCGCTCACTCCCCCACCCTGGCGAATGGGCACGAGAAAGTCTTTGGGAGTGGCCTGCAGCAGGCTCAACACCTCGATAAGGTTTGATTTTCCGGCGCCATTCAGACCGATCATAACATTGAGCGGTCCAAACTCAATCCGTCTCTCCGTTGCTCCAAAAGACAAGATATTTTTCAAGGCCAACGATTTGATGAACCTGTTTCCCTCAGCCACAATTCCCTCCGGAAAAACTTGCAAGTGCCCATAGCCCTAATCCGTGCTCAATATCTCCTCCGCAATGGCAGCGATGCCGGTCATGATCGTTTTCAGAGTCTGGAGCGGATCACCACCAACCTGGCTCAGGCCGGAGGCCCCGGCCATAATCTCCTCGGGCCGGCTGACGGCTTCATCTCCGGTCAGATTGGTCATCAGCCGCATCCGATGATCCAGTTGTTTGAGGAAGACATAGCCGTTCCGCATAGATTCAGCCTGATCTAAGCCCATGATCCCGGATTGTTCCAGTTGGTCGATGGCGGCCACGGTATTGGGCGTTAAGACTTGCGGGGCATCCTTGCCGTGCTTGAGTTGGAGGCATTGCACGGCGAATTCCACATCCAGCAGCCCCCCTGGGTCAAGCTTGAGGTGAATGGCTTTGGGATCTCCTTTGCGTCTCTGTTGCCGGATACGATCTCGCATGGATCTGATCTGAGAGGCGATCTTCTCTTCATTTTCCCCGGTCTGCTTAATAATCTCCCAGGTCAGTCGGGTGATGGCCAGGCACAATTCCTCATTGCCGGTGGCCGGGTTCATCTTCAGGAGGGCCTGACGTTCCCACAACTGGGATGTAGTATGGTACTCTTCAAAACCAGTCACGCTCACCACGAGCGGACCAAAGGTGCCTGACGGCCGCAGTTCTGAATCGATGGCGTATCCCGGTCCTTCCTTTAACGGCACAGATAAAATCGAGATAATCCGTTGGGCCAGCCGTAAGAAGTATTCCTGAAAAGTTATCGGAGTCAACCGATCCTTAATCTGTTCCGAAAATTTATCCTCGGAGGCCATGGCCGTGTAACCCCGTTGCCGGGTATAAACAAAAATGACATCCAGATCTGAGTTATACGACAGTTCGCCACCACCCAGTTTGCCCAGGCCCATAATGGCGAAGGGCAGCTTCCCATCACCCAAGGGTAACGCATATCTTTTGATCAGGTCTTGATGGGCCAGATCCATAGCCGCCTTGAGCGCAACACGGGCCATGGAGGTGAGCTGGGCCTCTGCTTCCAGCGAGTTTAAGCTGCCGGCCAGATGATGAACCCCAATCCGAAGGATTTCTTCATTCTTATACCGTCTCAGAACCTCGTAGCGTTCTTCCCGGGTGGCGGTCTGATTCATCATCCGGCCCCGTTCTTGGATCATATCACCACGGGGCTTAATTCGTAAACCCTCTGAGCTCAAAACCAGGGAATCCAACATTTCCGGGGTGGCTATAAATATTTGGGACAGGAATGGGCTTAAAGAAAATATCCGGGTCAACAAGGTCAAGGTGGCCGGATTCTCAGCCAGTAAGGCATAGATGCCTTCTCCCCCGGCCCCGATCCGGTCCCGGAATTGCCCAAAACGATAAGCCGCCCGGTCAGGATTGGGCAAATGGGGCACCAGGTCCAGAAATAAGGCGGCGGTTTTCTTCATGTGCCGGCGAATAGACTGGCTATATAGGCCCGGCTTGACCGGGTGGACAAATCTCTTCAGACATTCAAAGGCGGCGCCGGGATTGGTAAAACCGATTTTCCCCAGTGTTTCCTTAGCTTCAACTTCTGGAACATCCATCAGAACATCAAATTTTTCCATGTAATCCCGCACGCCTTCCTGTTCGGGATCATGAAAAAGTTGATTAAAAAATCGTCTCACATCAGCCAGGACGCGATCAAGCGTATCCAGAAAATCAGCCACCCCTTCCCGGCCCTCAAAAAGTGGGAATCCCATACTTACAGCCAACCGGTAGAGGTCTTCCGGGGCGGTCGGCAGGTCTTGAGTTTGCTGCTGGTCAAACATTTGAAGCCGGTGCTCCACGTTTCTGAGGAAACGATATCCGGCATCTAAAAGGCTCTTATCCGCTTCCTGGATGATCCCGGCCGCGACCAAGGCTCTCAGGGCGGCCAAAGTGCCGCGTTTGCGCAATCCGGTGACGCGGCCGCCATAGATCATCTGGAGCGTCTGGACAAAAAACTCCAGCGACCGAATACCCCCGTGACAAAGCTTGATATTAAGTCGCCCGGCCCGGGTGCAAGTTTGACCTTCTCTCTCGATCCGCCTCTTTAGGGCTCTGATTTCTTCAATAGCCGTATAATCCAGAGAACGGCGAAAAATAAACGAGTTGATGTTGTCTAAAAAGACCTTGCCCAAGAGCAGGTCGCCGGCCACGGGACGGGCCCGCATCAAGGCCAACCGCTCCCAGGGATCTCCACGGAATTGATAATGGAGGGCGGCAGAAGACACCGTCTGGGCCATCTCACCTTCTTTGCCCCCCGGCCGCAAACCCAAATCCACCCGAAAAACCCATTCGCCGTCAACCGGTGCGCCAATAGCCTTTGTAATTAACGTCGCCAGTTTGTTATAAAATTCTGTCAGAGAAATCGGCTTGACGGTGTCTCCCGTAAATGGATTTATCCCATCCGACCGGCCGCTGCGGGAAGAATAAAGATAGATCAAGTCCACATCGGAGGAAAAATTTAAATCCCAACCCGAAAACTTGCCCATACCCATAACGACGAATTTGGCTTTTTTGCTGCTCCCGTTCTCGGGTTCTTGGACCGGGGTGCCGTAGTCACGTTTCAACTGTGCGGTGGTCACCTCCACGGCCCGGTCAAGGCAAAGCTCCGCCAGCATAGACAGAGATCTGGTCGTTTCCGGCATCCCGGTCAGGCCTAGCAGGTCACGGGAACCGATTCTTAAGAAGGCCCGGCGTTTGACCGCTCTTAACCCCCGGCAGAAGGAATCGAAATCGACCTTCTCGCCGATAAACTGGTCAAGTTCACTGGAGATATCCTTTTTACGGACCGGCTGGTATAAGGACCCGTCATGAAACAACCAATGCACCAACGACACATCAGCCGCCAGGACCCGAGCAAAATAAGAAGAGGCGGCCAGGATGGTCACCAGATGCCCCATGCTCTTTTCATCTAACTCTGGGAAGTCGGCGGATGATGTCAACCGTTCCAGTCGTGGCAACACCCCCGTTGGGTCGGCTGACTGTCCGATGAGTTCCTGTAGCCTGTCTTCACGGAGCATGAACACACTCCTTTTGCTCGTTGCTGGTTGCAGGTTGCTTGTCGTGGTGGAATTATGGTCATCCGAGAACGAGTATAATTGACGATTTTGAAGGCGCCTGTCGCTATTGGATTAAATCTCGCCCCAGCGACTGTGTTCGCTTGTCAAGAAAAATTTAAGCGGTCCTCCATTCTGTTTTGTTTTTTACCATCGAATTGAGGATAATCAGTACCTTCCGCATACAG
>JADFYC010000343.1 GCA_015233295.1 Deltaproteobacteria bacterium
ATTAAACCGCAACCAACCACGCCAATGAAGTAATAAGCCCTGAAACGAAGAATAGGCGCCCGCACTTTTTCACCTGGGGCAAACATGATAATGGCCCAGGGGACTTTTGTCAATTTATAGAACCCGGCTATCCTATCCGGCGGATGGCCCGGCCCCGACCGGGTCCCGAATGACCGTTTCTTCATGTCTTCCAACAGACCCAGTTCCAAAGGATCATTGGCTGTACTCAAAAAACCAGGTCCGGCGCCCATGGCTTTCGTGTGAGCCAAACAACGTCCCGTATTATCCACCATACAAGCCAAATCACTTTGCCACCAGCCCAGCCTTTGAACGTCTTTCATCAAATAGGCGAAACTGACCGTTACCCGAAGGGCCCCCACAATCTTGTCTCGTTCATCTACGAAATCGGAGACCAGGGTGACGGTTTGCAGCCCGGCGACCGCGTCATAACTGGGAGGTGTAATCGGAGCGATCAATGACCGCATAAAATGACGACGGATCCCCGGGAGCGGCCGGCTCTGGGCGTCGGACGGCATCTCAGGTTCTGGGCATTCATTGACCCAGTCCAGGTCAACTCCAACCACCCCCTCCTGGAGCTTCAATTGCTGCACCAGCCACTCCTGGACAACAGATCCGTTGGGACCTTCCGACGCAGATTGGAACATCCGGATCAAATCGATAAACCTGGCCAGGTTCATTTCAATGTTATTGGCGGCCCGTTCCAGCCTGAGGATGGCTGACTCCCGCCATTCATCCAGCATGATGTTTCTAGCCAGAATAAACCCGGAAGATCCCAAAACAATCAGGAGCATCGAAACGGGCAGAACCAGGAAAAGAATTAGTCGTTGTTGCAAGCTTTTTAACATAACAGGCGGACCAGGCGAATCAATTTGTCACAAGAATTTTTGGATTCCCAAAAAGGGAGAGAATCAAATCCCTTTACAATCTATAGTCCTGTCGGCGGGCTGGAATAAGAAGGACAGATCTGGGTGGGCGGCAATTTTTCTGTGCTGAACCAAAATCGGCAGCGAGAACAGAGCCGGAACCATCAGGTTTTTCCCTGTCCGGTATCAACGCTGCCGGACGGCTCTAATGGTATCCTTATAATGTAACATTAGTCAATCAACTAGTGGACATCATATTGAGTCAGCGTCAAACTAAACCAACGCCTTATCAGGCCCAAAACCAAAAAGGACCTAACCGACATTGTGGGGCTGTGAACTGATTGGTTATGATATATTCAAGCCAGCGCCTATCTTACCGGCCAGGCTGGTCACCTCGGCCATCACGGCTTTGGCGTCCAAGGTGGTGAAGGCATAATTATCATACACCACCCGGCCGTCAATGATCACGTGCCTGACGTCTGAACCTCTGGCCGCAAAGACCAGGGCGGAATAGGGATGATAGACCGGAGTCAGATGCGGCCGGTTAATCTCCAGCACGATCAGGTCAGCCCGCTTTCCCATCTCCAGGCTTCCGATGCGGTCATCCAAACCTAGCACCCGAGCCGCCTCAATGGTGGCCAGACTGACCACCTGTTCAGCCGGCAACACCGTCGGATCCCCGCAAGTCACCTTATGCAGCTTGGCCATGGTATCCATCTCGGCCAACATATCAAGATCGTTATTACTGGCGCAGCCATCTGTTCCCAACCCCAGGCGCAGCCCCTGGGCCAGCATCTTGACCACCGGGGCCACCCCCGAGGCCAGCTTCATGTTGCTTTCCGGCGCAGAGGCCACGGCTGTCCCGGTCATGGCCAGATCAGCAATGTCGGCTTCATCGATATGGATCAGGTGGACCCCCACCGTGCTGCGATCCAGGATGCCCAGTTGCTTCAGATATCGGACCGGCGTGACCCCATGGGCTTGCTGCAGCATAGATACTTCATCTTTAGTTTCAGCAAGATGAATAAAAAATAAAGTATTCTGCCGCCGCGCCAGGTCCTTGGCCCGCTGTAAGGTGTCCGGTCCACAGGTGTAGCAGGAATGGCAGAACACGGCCGGATGGACCAAATCCGACACTCCCTGCCACCGGCTCAAAAACTCCTGGGCGACCGTCACATTTCGGGCTGGATCTGACACCCCCGGCGCGGGAAAGTCAACCACACCCTGCGCGGGCATGGCTCTGATCCCGGCCTCCAGGGCCGCTTTGACCACTCCGTCCTCACAGAAGTAGCCGTCCGCAAAGGTGGTCGTCCCTGAGGCGATCATCTCCAAAATAGCCAACTTTGCGCCCAGGTAGGTCATCTCCGGGGTGACGAACCGGGCTTCCGCCGGAAAGATATAATCCTCCAACCAGCGCATCAACGGCTGATCATCGGACAGCCCCCGAAAACAGGTCATGGGGGCGTGGACATGGGTATTAATCAATCCTGGGAGAATAAATCCCCCTGCCGCGTCAATGGTCCGGACCGCGTTCAGGGTGGGCGTGGAATCTGCTCTCGGGCCCACCCAAACAATAGCCCCGTCCTTAATCAAAACCAGACCATCCGGGATAATCCCCGCCTCGGCCATGGTAATCACGGTACCATTGGTGATCATCAAATCGAAGTCAGCGGATATCTCCAATGTACCTCCTTAACCTGGATATAGTCATGTATGACACTCTTAAAACCGATCGTCGCAGGTGAGGAAAAAGCGATGGGAAAATGACAAAAAGTCTCTTCTAATCCCGACATGGCCTCAGTTGAGCAGAGGACCGTTCACAACGCTAGTACGCGGCGCAGGGACTGATCCACGGCTGAGATTTCACCACAACGGCCAATAACTTTGTCAATCTCCCTCTCATGGATGGTGGACAAATTATCAGCAACAATTACGGAATCCGACAAAATCCCAATTTGCTTTCCGAGAAGACTATTTTTCTCCACAAAAACTCGCGTTGACCCTCTTCTATCTATGTTTGACGTTATCATGGCCACAATTTTCTGAGACAAGCCGGTGTCCAAACCGTCTGCCTGGACCACACGCGCCGGCCGTCTTTTATAGGTTGTCAGATCGGAGTTTGGATAACGAACCAAAATGACATCACCTCGATTACAGATCATCATAGGCCTCCATTCCCGGCGAATTCCAATCCTCCTCGAAAGATCGCAAACGTATCCGTGTTTCCTGGGAGTCTGTAACAGACCAACCAAGTTTGTCGATAGAAAGTTGGCGTTGTGTTTCTTGGGATTTCTTCGATGGTCTATCAACCTCAGCCTTTTCTTCGTCAGACCCGCATAAAACATGAACTAAATCTTCGGACAATTCCGGGAGCGACTGAACCTCATCCGGCGGCAAAGTTTTGATGAATTCTTTGATTCGGTCAACGCTATCCCCCAAGAATCTTAACGCCAGAGTTTCCATTGTAGTCCTCCACGGCGAAATCGTTAACTATTGCATTGGCCATTTCGTATTTATTTATTAGATTACCACAATTGAGGTCAAGGGGAAAGCCCTTTGTCTCCGTCGTCATTGAAGCGTGGTAAGGAGGCCAAGTGAAATTCCAGATATGATTTTTAGCATCTATTTTCAAATCATTAAGACTAAACTTTACGGCGTACTATTGACAGCACGATATCCGCTGGTTGTCAACACAAGTTCAACGCCCGCCCGATTCCAGGACTAAAATATTTATAGAATTTGTCGGGGACGCCGAAAAAAAGCCCCAACAGATCGAACCGGCAGGGCTTTTTGAACTGCTTTAGGCTGAGCGCCTCATTATTTTTTCCCGCTGTTGTGACTCACGGGCCGATAAAAAGCTGAGTTTTCCAATTCAAGTCGACGTTGGCGGATACGTTGGCCATGGAAGAAACGACCGGGACATTCATGAACCACAACCCGACCACCCCTGTGGTCATGTTACGCCGGTTGACGTCAGGCGCCGGGGCGTTTGGCGGGATGCCGCCCTGCCTCTCGGTACCCAACGGGAATGTTACATCTTCAACCTTTTCGTTTTCTTCTCCTCAAATCTTCCATCAGGCCATACCTCTCATTCCTGCAGTTGCCGATCTTATTGGCCATTGACCGGCGTCCAGCCACTGTAAGGGCCGTATTGTGTGTAGGTCGATAAATTATTGGAGCTGTCGAGGGTCCAGTTGCTTGCATATCCTCCCGTTCCCGCCCAGAGCAGGGTTTTCGTTCCGTTGGATGGGTTATAGCTTAAGCTCACCG
>JADFYC010000344.1 GCA_015233295.1 Deltaproteobacteria bacterium
CCACTCGGCCTTTTTTGTCGATTCTCTTGAACAGAGTCTGGGCGATAACCGCTCGGAGGCCGTCAGCCAAAGAAGACCGAACCTGGCCCTGCTGATTGGCCGGGAAGATGTCGATCACCCGGTCGATAGTCTTGGCCGCACTGGTCGTATGCAGAGTTCCGAAAACCAGGTGGCCGGTATTGGATGCTTCCAAGGCCAGAGAGATCGTCTCCAAATCCCGCATTTCCCCGACCAGGATGATATCCGGGTCCTGCCGCAGGGCCCCGCGCAAGGCCGCCGAAAAGCTCTTGGTGTGGAGATGAACTTCACGGTGATTTATGATACAACCTTGGGGTCGGTGAACAAATTCAATGGGGTCTTCAATGGTGATGATGTGATCTTTCCGAACCTTGTTGGCCTCGTCAACGATGGCCGCCAGGGTGGTCGATTTACCACTACCCGTCGGTCCGGTAACCAGAACCATACCTTTGGGAAGGGTCGCCAGCTTCTTCACCACGTTTGGTAAACCCAATTGATCCGCCGTCAGTACTTCACTGGGGATTTCCCGGAATACTGCTCCCACCCCATTCTTTTGCCTGAAATAATTGGCTCGATACCGGGCCAGCCCCGGTATTTCATACCCAAAGTCTATGTCGCCGGTCTCCTCGAATTCTTTGATTTTTTCTTCCGTTGTGATCTCATAAAGCAAGCTTTTCAGTTCATCGTTGGACAGAACATGATATTTAACTCGCTCAATTTCACCACGGATTCTCATAGCCGGTTGGGTACCCGCCGCCAAATGTAAGTCAGATCCGCCTTGTTCATGGAGTAGTTTGAAAAAGGCATCGATCCGGGCCATCTACTCTCTCCTTAACCGTCTTGTTTGTGGCTCAATTAAAAAAAAATTAAAGCCGATCAGCCGGCCGGGCCTCTATTTGTCGTGAAAAAAACGACCGGCCCAATCCCAACTTCTTCAACCTCAGTCTATCATTGACTACCTTGACCACCGACCATTTCGTTCTCTCCGCAATTCAATGACCTCTAACCGGCCCCGGTCTTTCACCCGCAAGTTAAGCACACAACTTACAGCCGAAATGATCAGCGAACCGAGAATAGCCGATAAAAAATTCGATACATAGAATCCTTTAACCAGGGTAGAAACTAATTGTAGCATTAATCCGTTAAGGACCAGGGCAAACAGACCCAAGGTCAAGACGGTCAGCGGTAGGGTCAACAAAAAAAGAACCGGCCTGATAAAGGCATTCAAGATACCCAGGATCGCGGCCGCAACCAAAGCGGAAGGAAAATCAGCAATATAAATTCCGGGTATCAAAAAAGAAGCCAAAATCAACGCCATAGTCATGATTAGCCATCTGATCAAAATCCCACTCATGTTCACCCTCTAGGCCGGGTATTTCTCTCCGACCGCCGACACGAGAATCACCATGCGACAATATTTATTTCGGACTCACCCCCGAGGCCCGTCACCCTGGGTTGGTCCAACCGGAAAACCCGGTGATTTTGATCAGTAAATAATATTTTATACCACATCATGGGTACAAAAACAAGACCTTTTGATTTCGACGCGGCTTGTTCGGCAGCAGATCAAAAAAACCGGAAACCGGCCCTCACGCGGCTATTAGCCGAAGACTCTCTCAAAAACAGTGTCAACATGCTTCAAATGATACGCCAGATCAAAAAGATGATCCAACTCTTCCCGGTTGAGATACCTGGTTATGTCGGAATCTGCGGCCAGCAGTTCTTTAAAGTCAGCCCCGGTTTCCCAAGATTTCATCGCCCTGGTCTGGACCAACGCGTAAGCCTCTTCCCGGACGCACCCTTTGTCTATCAGAGCCAGCAAAACCTGTTGGGAAAAGAATAGACCCTTGGTCTGGTCCAGATTTTGCCGCATCCGATCCGGGTAGACTACCAACCGCTTAATCAATCCGGTTATCCGGTTCAGCATATAGTCAAGCAGAATGGTGCTGTCCGGCCCGATCACCCGTTCCACCGACGAATGGCTGATATCGCGTTCGTGCCACAACGCCTCGTTCTCCAGAGCCGCCATAGCGTAGGACCGGATAAGCCGAGACAGACCTGAGATATTCTCGCTGCCGATGGGATTGCGTTTGTGGGGCATGGCCGAGGAACCCTTTTGGCCCTGGCTGAACGGTTCTTCCGCCTCCATGACTTCCGTCCGCTGGAGATGGCGGATTTCCACGGCCATCTTCTCCAACGTGCCGGCCACTATCGCCAGCGTGGTAAAATATTGGGCATGTCGATCCCGTTGCAGTATCTGGGTAGATGCCGGCGCCGGGGTCAACCTCAATTCCTGACAGACTAATTCCTCCACCCTCGGCGGGATGTTGGCAAAGGTGCCCACGGCTCCGGAGACCATTCCATAATTAATGACCTCCCTGGCCTGCCTCAACCGAGTCTCGTTCCGGGCCATTTCGTCATACCACACGGCCAGTTTCAACCCAAACGTAATTGGTTCGGCATGGATGCCATGGGACCGGCCGATCATCAGGGTCTCTTTGTGTTCAAATGCCCTGTCCTTGATGGCCTCCTTTAAGGCTAAGACATCATCGATCAAAATGTCCATGGCCTCCCGCAACTGGAGAGCGAAGCCGGTGTCCAGCACATCCGAAGAGGTCATCCCCATATGCACATATCGGGAGGATGGTCCGATGTTTTCGGCCAGATTGGTCGTGAAGGCAATCACGTCATGTTTGGTGACCTGCTCAATTTCATCAATTCGTTTTACATCAAAGGCAGCCTTCAGCGCAATCTCGGTTGCGGCTGATCGAGGGATCATACCCAGTTCAGCCATCGCCCGGACCACGGCCAACTCGACTTCCAGCCACTTCCGATATTTGTTTTCAAGTGCCCAAATGTGTCCCATGGTACTTCGAGTATAGCGCTCAATCATGTCAAACTCCTTAATTTTTTGATCAGATAAACTGGACAACAGAAACGGCCGCCCTCAAATCAGCGACGCCTCGGCTCGGCTTTTGGACCTGCGGAGCACATGCCGCTATTGACAGTCACTAAACTAAATTTCTGATAGTTAGTCAACTTCATTATCCTTGGACGCTTCCGCCACCGCGGCCTTGAAGAAGTCTTCAAGTTCCCGGACAACCTGGATATCTTCAAATATCAGGTGATTATTACTCATAATTTTCCGGTGGATATCTTCCCGGTAAAGACTATCCGTGCCCAGTCGGACGGCCAGGTCTATGTACTCCTGAAGGCTGGAGGCGACACAATCAGTCATCTCCATCTTCCGATAAATGGCGCCGGTCATGCGACCACGCATGAACTCTCCCGGCCAGGTCACAATCGGAATCCCCACAGCCAGTCCTTCATAGGTGGTATTTCCTCCCCCAAAAGGAAAGGTGTCCAACATCACGTCCGATCCGGCCAGGAGGCTCAGGTAATCATCAAAAGTCATTCGAGGCAAAAAAATCACTCTATCGGCCACATCAGGCATAGTCTGATTAAATCGTTGGACCAACAAATCGCTCCAGTGTTTATGAGGCCCATGCACCAAAACTATCAATCCGGCCCCATCGGCCCGCAGTATTTCCGCCATGGCCTGGTCAAACTCTGGGTGAATTTTATAGAGACTCTGGGGGCAGATATAGATATGCCGATCTCCAGGCAGATTAAAATGCGACCTGTCCTGAAATCCGGCGGGTAGGACCGGCCGATAGTAATAGGCCGGCGGAGAAGTCAGCCGGATTAATTTTTCGGTGTATAGACCGTCGCCGGCCGGGGTCTCAAACCCATCGCAGGAGATGAAATAGTCAACCGTATCGATCCCCGTGGTCACCGGATGACCCCAAGTGACGCACTGCACCGGAGCCAATCGTGAAAAAGCCAGAAAATAAGTCACCGTATCCATTCCGATGTCGGTGAACAGGAGGACGTCCAATTCCTGCCGGATGACCACCTGCCGGATGACCTCCAAATCTCCGGTTAGATCAAAAAAAACATCGGCGCTGTTTCTGATAAAATTTGAAATTTCATCTTGATACCGACCAATTGAAAACACTGTCACGGCAAAGCGTTCCCGCGACAGTTGGGCGATCAAGCCGCGGCAGATCTTTCCGATGGTATGGTTTCTGAAATGTGATGAAATAAAACCAATTCTAATTTTTCGATGCTCA
>JADFYC010000345.1 GCA_015233295.1 Deltaproteobacteria bacterium
TCCGGTTGCGTACAACCGAAACAAGGTACGCCGACCCGTGTCTTGGAATTGCGCTTGTTCCAGAGCGTTTTGTTGCACGGTCCATAGGCCAGCGGCCCATGGCAACCCAGATGGAAAAAGAGGCACCCCCTCTCGCCAAACCCTTCCTCCTCCACTCGATATTCATGGTATTCATTTCTGGTGCAGCCCTGGTGAACCAGCATCCCATACCACTCGACCGGAGAATTATCTTTAGTTAGTGGAATTGATTTTTCAGATCCAATGGCCATGATCATGGCCACCAGGACATCGGGATGGCAGGGGCACCCGGGGAGATTGATAACCGGTGAACCACCGGCCGCTAGGAAATCCTGACCCAGGAAACCACCTTTTTGCCGTTTGAAAAATTGTAGTCCGGTTCCTTCCACCTCGCCGATTCCCCCCACCCCTCCGAAGCTGGCACATGTTCCCACGGCGATGACGAACTGGGCGCGCTTAGCCAGATTGGCCACTAAATCTTTTTTCGGCTTCCCCTGGAAAGTGTCGTACATCCCTGTCCCACTGGGTCCCCGAATGACCGCTCCCTCCACGCACAGGATATCCAGAGATTGTTCACCGGAGACGATTCGATCCACCAGCGTCTGGTGATGGAGATGGCTACCGCTGGAAAGTGATGGATGCCAGAGAAGTTCAATGTCCATTATGTTAAATAATTCAATAATATCAGGAGATTCAGCGTTAAGGAAGGATATTGTGTCTCCTCCGCACCCGCCGCAGTGCATCCAGTAGAGTGATGTGGTCATATATTCACCTAGTTGCGAGTTTCGGGTTACGGGTTGTTTGTTGCGTGTTACTTGTTGCTCGTTGCTGAATCAGGAATTCCAGAACCTGACCTGGGCCGCTGGCCTATGGACCGTGCAACAAAACGCTCTGGAACAAGCGCAATTCCAAGACACGGGTCGGCGTACCTTGTTTCGGTTGTACGCAACCGGATTTTCCGCAGCCCTACCCTTTCTTCGAAACCCGCAACATTGAGGGAATCCCGCTGGAGTTACCTGATGGTATTGACCGGGCCCACTATATGGCCTACAAAGGTTTGGCCGCCGCCGCTGCGCCGCAAAGGTTGAAACAAAGAAAAACCATAGTCTGATGGTCCGGTACCCCTGGGACCCGCGTCAATGCTGTTGAATTAAGGAGCGACGTTAAGATTTCTCGCTTCGCTCGAAAGACAGTACGCTGGACTATCTGGAATAACAACGTAAATTTGTTATTCCGAACGAATGTGAGGAATTTTGTCATGTCCGAAGATGGTCAGGCCAACCATTGATTCAACAACATTGGGGACCCTCGTCAGGCAGGCAACAGGTATGAATTCTGATTTTGGACGCCTGGAGGCGATTCAAATTAATCTGGATTCATCTTCAGTTACGTCACATGGAGCATAGGATGCCACAAAAGAACATTGTGCAACTCCCGATGAATCGCGTTGAAGGCGACCTGGAAGTCCGCCTGGACATAAACAACGGAATTGTTACCGATGCCTGGTGTTCTGGAATCATGTACCGGGGTTTTGAGAACATCCTCATCGGCCGGGGCCCCCTTGACGGACTGGTCATCACGCCCCGCATCTGCGGCATTTGTGGTACGGCCCACCTCATGGCCGCGGCTCAGGCCCTGGAAATGATTTCCGACGTTGTGGTGCCCCCGGAAGCTATCCGGCTCCGCAACCTGGCTTTAATGGTGGAAAAAATCCAAAGTGACATGCGGCATGGGTTCTTGTTCTTCACTCCCGACTTCGTTAACCCCAGATATAAAGACGAACCATTGTTTGAGGAGGCCGTCCGGCGATATACCCCATTCAAAGGTGAAACAGTTATTCAAGTTATTGAACATACAAAAAAAATTATCGAAATCATCGCTATTATCGGGGGACAATGGCCACATTCCTCGTATATGGTTCCCGGAGGAGTAACGGCCGCACCCAGTTCCGGCGAGTTACTGCAATGCCGCTATTTGCTCAAAAGATTCAAGGAGTGGTACGAACGGCGCATCCTGGGTTGCTCCGTGGAACGGTGGTTTCAGGTGAAAAGCGCCTCTGATCTCGATAATTGGCTCGAAGAAAAAGAATCACATCGAGACAGTGAGTTGGGTTTCTACATCAGGTTCGCCAGGGAGATCGGGCTGGACAAGATTGGACAAGGCCACGGTAATTTTATCAGTTTTGGACTCTTTGAATCAATCCGGTGTGCGGCCGCCACGACCGGCAAGGCGGCAAATGATCTGGGAGCCGCGGGGTTCGCCCAGGGTGACTTGATCATGGACTTGAATCCGGAAAACATCACCGAACATGTCTCCCATTCCTGGTTCTATGACCAGCCGGGTGGCCAACACCCCTTTGATAGTGACACACGACCCTATGCCACCGGGCAAGAAAGTCAGAAATACTCCTGGGCCAAGGCCCCGCGCTATAACAACCTCCCGGCGGAGACCGGACCACTCTCCGAAGCAATTATTTCGGGTGACTCGCTCGTTAAGAGCCTTATACAGCGCGACGGCCCCAGTGTGATGTTGCGGGAACTGGCCCGGTTGATCCGGTCGGCCGAATTGATCGCCGGGATGGAGCTCTGCCTAATGCGCACCCCGGAGGATGCCGTTTTTTATCAGCCGCCTGGGCCGATCCCTGACGGCAGGGGGTTTGGACTATTAGACGCCACCCGGGGCGCGCTTAGTCATTGGGTGGTTATAGAAGACGAAAAAATCAAACGGTACCAGATCATTACCCCCACAGCCTGGAATGCCTCACCCCGGGACGCCGGCGGCACGAGAGGCCCCTGTGAAGAAGCCTTGATTGGAACAACTGTTCAAGATATTTCTAATCCGGTGGAAGTTGGACACGTGATTAGATCGTTTGATGCCTGCCTTTTTTGTACCGTACATGTGATTGATCTCACCTGAAACTCCTGTTGCGGGCTAAAAAAGGGCCGACTGTATCAATGACGCCGGGGCTTACCTGAATATAGACTGAAGAAGTTTCTTTCGTGAACAGCCCCGAACGCAGAGCACCGGAGTCAGGTCCAGACATCTTGGACCGGTTACCGCGATGACGACGCGGCTGGACAGATGGAGAGACTCGTGAAAGAAAAAAGTCTTTCGGAGATACTAGAGGAAAATGCGCTGTTGCGAGAGGAAGTCCGGGTGGCCCGCCGAGCGTCGGAAATCACCGCCAAACTGGTCGTCGAACAATTTGTCAAAACAGAGAAGATCCTTAGTCGATTGGAGGAGACGGCCGCCAACGAAAAGGAACTGCGGCAAAAGTTGGCCGAGAAGTTGTATGAAGCTGAAATTCGTGAACAGGAACTGGCTCGCGAAAGAAAACGGCTGGAAGAGATGCAGATCGCGGCCATCAACATGATGGAAGACATGGCCCAGGCCCAAAAGACAGCGGAAATCGCCAACCGGGCCAAGAGTGAGTTTGTGGCTAATATGAGCCATGAAATCCGCACTCCCATGAACGCTATTCTGGGCTTCACCGAATTACTAACGGCCCAACTGACCGGTGAACAGCAGCAGCACTATTTGTCGGCCATCGTTTCTAGTGGCCAGACCTTGCTCAGTCTGATTAACGACATCCTGGATCTATCTAAGATCGAAGCGGGAAAGTTTGAGCTACAACCCGTCGCTGTTGACCCGCGCTTTATCTTCGATGAAATCAAAGAAATATTTTCACAAAGCGTGCGCAACAAGGGACTGGAATTCTATGTAGAGATCGATCCCCACCTGCCGGATTACTTGATGCTCGACGAGGTGCGCCTCCGGCAAATTTTGTTCAATCTGGTCGGCAACGCCGTTAAGTTCACCGAGACCGGACACGTTTTGCTCAAAGTAGAAACCAGTTCGTCATTCTCAGATCAAGGCGCGGCGGAACTAATTTTGACGATTGAGGACACCGGGATAGGCATCCCTAAAGATATGCGGGAAATCATCTTTGAGGCCTTCAGGCAACAAGCCGGGCAACGATCTGCCAAATATGGTGGAACGGGGCTGGGCTTGACCATTACCAAGAGACTGGTGGAGATGATGGGTGGGACTATTTCCGTGGCTGGAGAGCCGGGCAAAGGCAGTTTTTTTCAAGTAGTGCTCAAAAATGTGGCTATTGTCACCGCCGGCGGGC
>JADFYC010000346.1 GCA_015233295.1 Deltaproteobacteria bacterium
TTAATAGATTTAATCGAGCGGTTACTTGGGGTTAAATCAAGATTTTGTTTTTACAGAATTGTAAATTGTTTTGGGGGGTTAACTTTATCATCAAACGTAGCCAACGAAAGGAGAAAAGAATTATGCAAAACAAATCCCACCTGCGACGTATTTTCCTGTTCATGGCGTTGGTCTTGGCCATATCTTTTGTGGCCGGCTGCGCCTATTACCCGATTAAGGAAATTGCAGACGCCAGAAGAGCCAGGGATGCGGCCATCACCGCCGGTGCCGACAAGAAGTGCCCGGAAGTGTTCGGCGAGGGCATGAATCTCTTGCACCAGTCCTACAAGGTCTACATGGCTTGCAACACCAAAGAAGCCCGGAAGATCGCTGTTGACGCTCAAATCGCTTTTGAGCAGTCGATGAAGAGCCCCTGCAAGCCGCAGCCCCAAGCCGCGGGGGGACCCAAAGCTGCCTTTACAGGACCAGACAAAGCCAAAGTAAACCAGGTGGTGACTTTCGACGCCTCACCCTCCATGAGTTCGGATGGCGGTCCGTTGTCCTATTTCTGGAATTTGGGTGATGGGACCACGGCTCAGGATAAGATTGTCAGCCATAAGTATCCTCAAAAAGGTAGGTACACCGTTACCTTGGTCGTGAAAGACGAAAAGGGCGCTACCGACACGGCCTCCAAGACCATTGATATCCTGCCTGGAACCGAAATGTGGACCATCTTGTTTGATTTTGACCGGTCAGTAATCAAAATGCCGGCCAAGAAGGTCCTCGACGCGATTGCCGAACTCATGAAGGCTAATCCCGACATGAATCTAGTGATCGCCGGCCACACCTGCAGCATCGGCACGGACAAGTACAACATGGGCCTGTCCAAGAGAAGAGCCTATGCAGTGTACAAATACCTGGTTAAGAAGGCCGGGATTGCCGGGAAACGGATTGAGGTCAAGTGGTTCGGTGAGTCCAGGCCGGCCTTTAGTAATAACACCAAAGACGGTCGGAAGAAGAATCGTCGGGCCGAAATCACCACCGTTGAATAGGCCTATCTGTTGAAAATATGATCCGCCCGGGAGGGATACCCTCCCGGGTTGTTTATAAATACCTTTCAATGCCGTTTTTGGCCGTCAGGAAAACCTGAGACCCATTTTGACTCGGTCCGTCCATTTGGGGTGGAGTTTCCTTTGGCCGCCCAGCCCCGACATCCATAACTCTATCCTGCCGATTATGCATGGTGAATCCGACCTTCAGCAATTGCCTTAAGGCGTCTGACACCTGAATCATGTTCTTCGCCGCGTAGTCTTCTACATAGCGTTGAACTTCCTCACCCATAATCAACTCAATACCGTATTCCTGTTTGAAGCCTTCTACAAAATCTACAAATGGAGAGCGTTTGAGCATCCTGAGTAAGGCATCCTTAGGCATTTGGCACAGTTCTTTAGTCACCGTCAATTCCCTAAAGTTGGAACCAGGTAGCTCAAATTGAAACTCCGTAAAAATATTTTCCCAAGCACTCACCAACGCCCGGGCCCCGGTTTTTTTATTCTCTGCCAATTCCGCCACATATTCTATGGCCGAATCATCAAAAGTAATATCAATACCGAAAGACTTAAACTCTTCAATATACTGATGGATTATGGAATCTTCCGTATTCCGCATAATCCGGATGAGATCATTCTTCGACAACAAATTGACATGACTTCGGATGGGAATCCGGCCAACCAATTCCGGGATCAAGCCGAACCGGATGTAATCGTCGGCCTCGGCTTCTTTATAATAATTCCACATCGTCTGGTTTTTCTCCCAGGCATTATCAGATCCAAACCCCACAACCACAAAGCTTCCGTCCTCTCGGAGCCGCCCCGTCTGATGTTTGAGTCTTTCCCTGACAATGGTCTCCAGGTCGTCATGCTGTCTTTGAAAAGATCCGCCAACGACAAACAGGATCTTTTCCGTGCTGATCATGTGCTCTTGTTGTTTTCCTGAGATTCCCCGTTGGCGGTCCATGACTTCTTGAATTTGAGAGGATGGCGAGAGAGGGTTATCAATCGACACGTACTTCCGCTCAATCAGCTTGAGTACCGCCCGCTGGAACCCTTCCCGGGAAATGTCATGCCCGATGAGATGACCATCTTTAGCCTTCTTATCAATTTCATCTATAAAAATAATCCCGCCATACGTGTTGATAGACATGGCTTTTTCTTGCCTGGTGGCGCCCGGAGCCATATCGATCAATTCCCGGACCATATCATCGGCGCTTTTGCCCACGTATCCGGCTTCGGTGTAATCAGTGGCATCAACGATCAGGGTGGGCACTTCTAATAGATCACCGAGGACTTCGGCGCAATAAGTCTTTCCACTACCGGACGGACCCGCGATAATCGTATTTTTTTTTCTAAAGCGCTTAACTCCGCTGTCCTGCGGATGTTCCTCTAAGCATTTCAGAATGGCAAAATGGAAAGCCGCGGCGATGGATAGTCTTTTCTTGTACTCTTCTTGACTAATTACGTATTTATCCAGATGTTCCTTAATCTGACGAGGTGTCAGCAGGGAAACGGACCGTCCTTCCAGGCCTTTTCTACGGCCCAGTTGTCTTGACAATTCTTCCTCGAGAGCGTTCTTCGATACTTCCAGAGCGTCAAGATAGGCCTTGGCCGCCTGGTTTTCATTACACCCATACAGGCGCATGAGCCGTTCAATTTCTTCTTTGGGGATGGTCACTTTCATCTGATGGGAAACCCTGTGGCGGTGGTCAGTCATTTACTCGGTCTTCTCTCCAACACAACCCGATAACTGTCGTCCTTCCGTTTACGGGTCGGGAAGAGCTTGGTCTGAAGAAAAACCTTGTTTTAAGCCAGCATCATTAATAATATCGTCCGGCCCAGTCTAAACACGAAAAAATGAAGCAGTCTACGTGGGTTAAGAAGCACCCAAAATCGACCCAAGGCCGGTGGATTGACTTGATGAGGACGAACTGGTGTAATTTTTCTGATTATATGACACCTCGACAATAATGTCAATCTATTGAGATCATAAAAGTTGCTTCCCCAGCGAGATTGCGCGTCACTTGCCGTGAACCCGACTTTTAGGGTATCGGCAAAAACCAAGAAAACCAAAGCACAGGGCAAGTCGAAAAACAAAAAATAAGGACGCAGAGATGTCACATAAGAAGGATATAGCAGGTTATCTCGGTATGTTGACTCTAAGATAACCGGCCATAGTCTCTGCGGAACCTCTGCATCCTCTGTGTTGGGCATTTCTATTCAGAAGTCTAATTCAGACTAATAGTTAGGCATTAACAGACGTCAACCCCTCTATGATGGCATACTTAGTTAGATCTGCTACATTATCGATATTCAACTTTTCCATCATCCGGCGGCGATGGGTCTCGATAGTCTTTATGCTTACCCCGAGCAAGAGGGCTATCTCTCTGGTCGTCTTCCCTTCAGCCACAAGTTGCAAGACCTCCCGCTCACGCGAGGTCAGGGAGGATACGGGCGTCGTTTGACTAACGGAGACCCGCCGCACGTAATCTCTTATGACCGTGTCGGTGATGGACTGGCTCAAATGTATCCGCCCCTGGACGACCTGATGGATGGCGACAATTAATTCTTGAAATGAAGTGTCTTTTAACAGGTATCCGGAGGCACCGGCGGCCAGCATCCGAGCCACAAAGCGGGCATCACTGTGCATAGACAAAGCAATTACCTTAATCGCACTGGATTCTTTAATGATTTGCTGAGTTGCTTCGATCCCGTTCAGGTCGGGCATGGCAATATCCATTATGGCTATATCCGGCTGCATCGTGCGGGCAAGTTCCACCGCTTTTCGCCCCGAGTCCGTTTCTCCAATGACGCGCATGTCGGGATGCCTGTCAATCATAGACTTAAGGCCATCACGGATTATCTTGTGATCGTCGACCAATATTATATTAATCAATTCGCAACCCCTTTTCTGATATTTGATATCAGCCGATGCTTACCGAATTGGCGGTGCGGAGCTGATGGCCATCATGATGTTAAAGGTCAACTGTCACCCTTAAAAAAAGGCTCTATAAAAGTTTACGCCGTCCTGCACTCTCACTGGCACGATCAGTCTAACCCATTCAAAAATCTTTATCAATCGGGCAGACCCTGATTTTGGGGTTC
>JADFYC010000347.1 GCA_015233295.1 Deltaproteobacteria bacterium
CGGCTAAAATTGAGAACGGCGTATTTAATGGCGGGGATATCCTCACCCAAGGAAAAACTTTCCGCCTTCGGATTGAGTTTGACGTCCAAACCGCATTGGTTCATCTAATTACGGTGAATACGGGTGAGGAGCAGTAACTCCCAATTCCCCTGCGCCCAAAATGAAAAAAGCGACCTGGCCTTGGCCGACAAATATGTCAACGAAATATCCGCGGCTAAGAATGTGTTCACAGCCACGGTGATGCAGCTTAAGAAGGAAGACGTCCCGGTCCCGGGACTAAAAGATGGTATATCTTTACAGCTTAAGTCCGCCGGCAGTCAAATAGTCGATTGCGGCAAAGGAACATTTAGAGAGATCTCAGGCATAAGTCCTTGGGGAAATAATTGCACCTGGCAAGTCCTACGGTACAAAAAAACTGATGTGCCGGCTGGAGACTATACGCTCAATGGGAATTATCCTAATTTCAATCCCGTGGTATATAATGCCGATACCGGCGCACCCGGAATCAAAATATCGGGCGACAACGGCTTAGGCAGTTTCTCGGCGTATACGGTGCCCTGGCGAACGGTCAAGTTACAATGCTGGTCCGGAAGAAGATACTTAATGATATCTCTCGGTGACGCCAAACACGAGGGGATAGGTGCCGCAGGGGAGAACCAGGACGGCTCGCCGTTGAATTGGTATGAAGTCAGGCCCGGACATGTGGTGTTTAGTCATCCCGGGTATGCGTATTGGCGGCTTGGGCCATTCTTCCTCAGGCAGGACCCCAATGCAGGAGTCCGCAGACCTTGTGTCCTTTGCCCGGATTCATATGATGCCTATCTTGAACGTGGTCAATATGATGCCTCGAAACAGATGCTGAAAGATTATCTGTGGCAAGTCTACAAGCCGGACCCCAAAAATGAAATCTTCAAATTCCAGTTGACCGGTTTTGATTACCAGAGTGGGAGACGGTTTATGACAATGAACCCGACGTACCAGGACCATCCGAGTGCTATTAAAGGAATTCTCCAGGTCAGCGACACGGGAGTCTGCTGTTTAATCCCCACCGGCGACCTGGCCTCATGGCTTATCGAACCTGTAACTCCGTGGCAATAAAGACCACCTTATACCGCCCTCCTTGCGGGGGGCGGGCGTCAACCAGATTGCCTGCGCCCTTGCGGACCTGGGAAAAACATGATATACGGCGAGGCAGACTACGAAGGAACTCAAACAATGCAGCCCCAATCGATCACATGGCCCCTGGAGGAAATGGACATTGATGGAAGATAAAATACTTACCCGCGGTGATGGGCGACGGCCGGACCAATTGAGGCCGGTTGAGATAATCAAAAACTTCATTCCCCATGCTGAAGGTTCAGTCTTGATCTCCTGCGGCCAAACCAGGGTCATCTGCACCGCCTCGGTGGAACCAGGGGTCCCGGGATTTTTGAAAGGCACGGGCCAAGGCTGGGTCACCGCCGAATACGGGATGCTGCCCAGATCCACCTCAACCCGACGTCGCCGGGAAGTGGGCGCGGACGGGGTGAGCGGCCGGAGTAGGGAGATTCAACGGCTGATTGGTCGGTCCTTGCGGGCGGTTACCGATCTGACCGTCCTGGGAGAAATAACGATCCATATTGATTGTGATGTCATTCAAGCCGACGGCGGGACCAGAACCGCGTCCATCACCGGAGCCTACGTGGCCCTGAGCCTGGCCTTAGACACCCTGGTCAGACATGGCCAGTTGACCCGGCCCCCGCTGGTTGATTCCGTAGCGGCAGTCAGCGCCGGCCTGGTTTCGGGGATACCGGTGTTGGATATGGATTATGCTGAGGATTCCGAGGCCGAGGTGGATGGTAATTTTGTCATGACCGGTCAGGGGCATCTGGTTGAAATTCAGACAACGGGGGAGAAAAGACCTTTTACGGAGGAAGAATTCGTCAGCCTGCTACATTTGGCCCGCCGCGGCGTTACCGAACTGATGGCTTGTCAGCAGTCCGTTTTGAAAACATAATTTTTGAGCCAAAGCCGAAAGCCCGTCTGAAAGCTTTAGCCAAATATATCTAACTAATATTACGACTACTTTAACATTTCCTCCAGGTGTTGTTTGAATTGGTTTAAAGACTCAACCTTAACCGCAAGTTTAACAAACGATTTAAGTAGATTCGGATCTTTGACCGTGTTTAAAGACTGCAACATTTTCCGCGGAATTTTCTCGAATCGTTCTCTAAGGATTTCGAGAAGATTCTCCCGGGAAGTGCGAATCACCCCTTCCCTTTTACCTTTCTCTTCTCCTTCTTTTATTCCTTTTTCTAAGCCTTGTTTTAGGCCCCTTTTGAACGCATCTTTTTCAAACATCTTGTAGGCGGGTGATTCTAGCATAAGATCTTTCCTCCTGAAGAAAAGCTCCTGTGCCAAATTGGTGGACACTATCGCCGCCAGGATGGCCATGGAGGTGAGCATCACCGCTTTGTCAGCTTTGGACAAAGAACTTTCGTAAATAAGCTCATCCGCTCGATAAGCAAGCCTCTTTCCCGAACGCATCAGCGGCACAAACGGCATTAACGAAAGCACACCCTGCTCAATAATCTCTTGGGCATCTAACTCGTTGACCCGAATTAAGCGAAACCGGTAGTCAATCTCCTGATCCTGATAATGATCGATAGCCGCCTTTGAAGGTCGCAGAAGTAAGACGCAGGAAATAGCGTCCAAATCGTACTTTAATTGATAGCGAGTTCGGTAGGCCAATAACCTGCGGGGGACGGTCTTCTCCCAGCGCGTTTGAATCTCCAATAAGACTAATTGGCGTTGTTCAGCTTCGTTGGTCCACATAATGGGAAAGTCAGTCAGCATGAGACTGGCCGTCTCTTGCGGCAACTCTTCAAGCAACTCACTCTCAAGAACCGGAAGTCCGACCAGGCGGCGGAGGATTTCCTTCTGACTCATTTCTATCAACAGCTTGGAGGAGATATCATAGTGCATAGATGTCTCGACCTGCGAGCCGCATCATTCCGGGGCACCACAGCGATAATCTTGTCCATCTTGTAAGTCTGCGCCTTATCTGATCTCGGGTCAAGATCATGGCACCTCCGCTCAATAAAATAATTATATCATTTCGTTCTGGCCATGGCAATAGGTTTTCGCTCGAGCCAGACCGCCTGGGACGAGAGCCATTCCCTGGAGATCATGATCCCGGCTCCTGTTTGAAACTATGGTTTATGAAATCACCTTCATGCCGCTGCCAACGCATCCTGCCTCATTTATGCTGCATCTGAACCTGGGGGCTGCGCAGCGTCCCCTTGATCAGCATGACCATTCTCAGCCCACCCGGGGCGCGGCCTGCTCCAGATCCGGGGGCTGAGGACGGCGGCCCCATAACCAGGGTCACTTTCAAGTCAAGGGCGCTGTTGACCAGCGGTTGGGCCGGGAGAATAATGCCGCCGGCCTCGGCGGTGAGTTGATCGGACTTGAGTGAAAAGTCACTGACCACAATCCGCCCTTTATCCAGGGCCAACGTCACCTTGATATTCTTGTACGGGACGGAATCCAATGGGATCTGGAGCCGGGACAGCCTGGTCAGCACTCCATCCTCAAGGGAGACTTGGGCTTTTCCAGTGCCTGCAACCCAGTCCCGAGTCCCCCGATAAGTCAACCCGCCGGAAAGCTTTCCGGTGACACCGATGTCCGCGGCCGCTTGTAGATAGGGGCTTTGAGACAAGTCCAGCGCGCGGCAATCAATCCGGGCTGATAAATCGTGAAGGGCCTGATCCGTGTCGATCTGACCAGAAAGCTTACCGGAAAAGATATTGCTGGAAAAAGCGACGTTAAGGCGCCTGGCCAAAAGCGCCCACAGGCCTACCTGGAGATCGATGTCTCGCGGCTCGAATAAAGGCACCAGGGTTTTGCCCACAGGCAACCGGAATGCTGTTTTATTCAACACAAAATTAATGGGACGGGTTGGCTTGAGGGATTCGACGGTGACGTTAACCCGACCGTCTTCATTAACCCGGTCAAGCAGGTATACGGTCAATCGATTATAGGGAAACTGGTAATAGACAAGAACGATAAACAAGCCTAATCCGAACAGAATCAAACCTATCGCCATAGGCCATCGCTTAAGGATATCTTTATTCATTGATTCACCA
>JADFYC010000348.1 GCA_015233295.1 Deltaproteobacteria bacterium
ATGGATATGATGAAAAAAAGGTCCTATACAATTGGTACACAATGTTGAAGTCGATGGATAAGGAAATGAAAAAGACAGGCCTTTACCCCGAAGCCAAGTTCGTCACCACGGTTTCCAAACGGGCGGTCGAATGCTCATTTAATTATTACAAAATTGAGCCGCAGAGCATCTCCAGCAAGATGGGGATGGTCATTTTTTCCCTGCTTTTCTATGTCATCTATACCCTGTGGTATGGTTACGCCATCATGTTTATGTTTGAAGGATGGGGGCTCAAGTTGGGCCACTAACTGATTCCGGCCTGGGCCGTTTTCCTTAATGGAGGCGGCCCAGCTTGTCACTTGTTGCTTGTCACTTGTTGCTTGTTACTTGTTGCTGGTTGGATATTACCCAATTTTAATTTAAATAGCCCTATAGTCATCGAGCACAAACTAACGACGTGTAACTTGAAACGTGTAACTTGAAACGAGCAACCAGAAACCAGAAACCTTTTTTGCCGCATAGAGACGTTATGGGTCTAGTCCAAAGCCTGGTGAATACCTTCTGGCCTAAGAGGCAACAAAGAGATGCGCAAGAAGTTGAAGAACTGCGGATTGATTTTAAGGCGCGGTATCACAACTTCAAGCTACTTTTGAGTGCCAACAACAGGTCGTTGGAGATCATGGCCGAGATGGAGCAGGCGCTGCAAGGAGACCGTCCTTTTGGGATGAATTTTATCAAAGCTCATTCGACCGCTGTTTCAGTTAATGTTTTCCGCATGATAAAGAATTTGAACGAGATCGCTCACGGAAAATATCAGGATCTATATAAGAGTTTCGACGCCATCCAATTTCAAGTGGAGAATCTTCTCACCCGAAAGAAGTCTGTTTCGGACGAGAGACTGGTCATTTACCTGGATGAGGTGGATAAAGATCTGGCCGACCTGGTGGGAAATAAGATGGCCAACCTGGGTGAGCTGAAGAACAAGGTCAAGGTGGCCGTGCCTGGAGGCTTTGCCATCACCTCATACGCGTATCAAAGGTTTCTAGAGCATAATAACCTCCAGGCAGAGATTGACAGCCGCTTTCAATCTGCCGGGGTGGAAGACATAGAACAATTGTATTCCTTGAGCGCCGAGGTTCAACAGTTGATCATCCGCTCCAAGTTACCCCAAGACCTGGAGGAGTCCATCATGAATTCCTTTCTCCGCCTGGAAGCCGAAGCCGGGAGGAGAATCACGGTGGCTTTGAGAAGCAGCGCCCTGGGGGAGGATTCGGGTGAAAGCTCATTTGCCGGCCAGTACCGGTCCGAACTAAACGTCAGCGTCGAGAATATCATTGAGGCCTACAAAGAGATCATCGCCAGCAAGTACAGTCTTCCAGCCATAACATATAGATTGAACAAGGGATTCAAAGACGAAGACATTTCCATGTGTGTCGGCTGTCTGGTCATGGTCGACGCCGCGTCCGGAGGTGTCACTTATTCCCGGAATCCGGTTGATAACAACGACGACTCAGTGTTCATCAATTCGGCCTGGGGTCTACCAAAATCGGTGGTTGACGGGAGTGTAAATTGTGATCTGACCGTGGTGTCGCGAAAAAATCCCATGACTATCATTCGTCAGGAAATTAAAGACAAGGACGTTAAATTTGTCTGTTACCCCCAAGAAGGATTGTGCCGGGTAGAACTGACCGGCGATGTCGGGCGGTCGCCCTCGGTAGATTCGGATAAGGCCATCATCTTGGCCGAATTGGCCGTATTGATTGAAGATCATTACGGTTGTCCCCAAGATATTGAATGGGCGGTGACCTCAGACGGGGAGATCAAACTCCTCCAGTGTCGTCCGCTGCAACAGATGCCGGGAAAGGAAACTGACTCTTCCGGAGATATTCAAGATGATGACGATACCGTCCTGGCCAGAGGCGGGATAACGGCCAGTGCCGGAGCTGCTTGCGGCCAAGTTTTTCTGGCGGATAGGGCAGTCGATATCCTGCAGTTTCCGACGGGCGCGGTTCTGGTCACACACCAGGCCTTGCCCCGCTGGGCCTCTTTACTCAACCGGGCGGCCGCGGTCGTGACCGAACAAGGGGGATTTGCCGGTCATCTGGCTAATGTGGCTCGAGAGTTCGCCGTTCCGGCCCTTTTTGGCGTTCCCCGCGCAGTGGAAAAGCTTAGAAACGAGGAACTGGTTACGGTCGATGCCGGCGGCCGGGCCATCTACCGGGGGCGGATTGAGGACCTGTTGGTCAAGGCCGATAGCGGCAGCAAGAAAAACCTGATGGAAGGCAGTCCGGTGTTCGGCGCCCTCCAGGACGTCAGCCGGCACATCATCCCCCTAAACTTGATAGACCCGGATGCCAAAGATTTTATTCCGGCCAATTGTACGACCTTTCATGATATTACCCGTTATGTTCATGAAAAGTCCGTTCAGGAGATGTTCAATTTCGGGAAGGAGCATAATTTCTCAGAGAGGTCAAGCAAACAGCTTTACTATCATGCTCCCATGATGTGGTGGATTCTAAACCTGGACGACGGTTTTAAAGAAGAAGTAACCGGCAAATATATTAAGATAGAGAATATCGGGTCGAGGCCGATGTTGGCCCTCTGGGATGGAATCGTGGCCATCCCCTGGGATGGGCCACCCCCCATAGATGGTAAAGGACTCATGTCGGTCATGTTTCAGGCTACTCAAAATACCTCACTGAACACCGGGGTGAAGTCTAAATACAGCGAACGAAATTATTTTATGATTTCCAAGAACTACTGCTGCCTAAATTCCCGGCTGGGGTTTCATTTTTGTACTATTGAAGCCTTGATCGGAGAACGGTCGAGCGAGAATTATATCAGCTTCCAGTTTAAAGGCGGGGCCGCAGACTATGACCGGCGGCTCAAACGGGTCGTATTTGTGGGTGAGATATTGCAGGAATACGGCTTCAGGGCCGAGATAAAAGAAGACACCCTGATTTCCCGCTTAGAAGGGCATGACCAGGAATTCATGATAAGCCGCCTTAAAATTATCGGTTACTTGTCCATCCACACCCGGCAGTTGGATATGATCATGACTCACGGCGGTAAGGTGAACTATTACCGGAACAAAATCAAAACTGATATTGAGACCATACTGACCCTGCAGACCGGCCAGGCCTAACTTTAGGAACCCGGCTCCGGATGGCGGGTGGTACAAAGAAGCATAATCTATAGGACGCAGAGAAACAAACGAGAACGTGGAGGGTCTCTTTTTTTCCCTCGGTGTCCTCTGGGTTATGCTTTTTTATTGTGGCGGGATTCGGATTTCAAATTTTAATTCTGGATGGCCCGAAATGTTAAAATACAATGTAATCGAAATATTTACCAGCGAGGAAACCAGGTGGCAGGGTAAGCCCCTGGCTGATGTGGTGATCCAGTATCTTTGCCGCTTAAAAATGGCCGCTCGCTGCATCGTCACCAGAGGGATGGATGGGTGTTATGAGAACGGCGAAGTTGTCTCCCGAAAGCTGGAGGCGCTCTCCTTCAACCTTCCGGTGCAGATCAAGATCATCCTTCCAGACCGGGAAACGGACCAGGTCCTGTCTGAAGTGGAAAAAATGGTGACTGACGGCATTGTGGCCCTGCGCGGCCTCGACGTGGTCTGCCATAAGGCCAGGAAGGATCTGATCCCCAGGAAACTTAAAATAAAGGATATGATGACCCTTTCGCCGGTGAGGGTCACCAGTTCTACCTCGGTGGACGCGGTGGTCCGATTGCTCCTCTCATCTTATTTTTCAGGACTTCCGGTGGTTGATCAAGATGACCGCCCCGTGGGCATTATTACCCAAGGCGACTTGATCTATCGCATGGGTTTGCCTATGCGCCTTGGGTTATTCGCAAAGTCGGATTCCGAGAAAATAGACGCTATCTTAGGAGTTCTGGCCCATCGGCGGGCTGAGGATGCTATGACCCGGCCGGCTATATGCGTTGAAGAGACCCGACCGCTGGCCGAGGCGGTTGAATTGATGCTTCGGCGCGGTTTGAAACGCTTGCCTGTGGTTGATGCCGAAGGAAGACTGGTCGGGATGGTCTCCCGGATCGATGTTTTCCGGACCATCATGAAAGAGTCTCCCGACTGGTCCGCCTTATCAGAACAAAGCTTAATGGTGAGC
>JADFYC010000349.1 GCA_015233295.1 Deltaproteobacteria bacterium
AAGAGGATATAACCAGATACGCGGCGGTTGAAGAAGAATCAAAGAAGCTGGTTCAAGAGAAAAAGCAGAAATTACTCAAACTGGTGGACGCGGCGGGCAGGGAACTGATGGATAAGTTTTCCGCGGCCTGGGATGGCTATCTGGAAATCAATAAGGAGGTCACCTCCCTGGCTAAGCTCCAGACCGACACCCACTCCAAGAATATGTCGGTTAAAGAGGGACGGGAAGCACAGCAGAAATGCCGTCGGTTGATCGAAGACCTCTTCAAACAGGCAGAGGAAAATTCCAACGGGGCCAAGCTAACTCGGGAATTATTCGATCAGGCCTTGATTACGGCCCGGATAGACGAAACCTTATATAAGATCCGCATCGCTGAAAAAAACCTGCTGTTGGAAAGCGACCCGGAACTCAAGGAAAAGTATGCCAAAAATATCGAATCGCTAAAAGCGGACCAGCATAAACACATGGCCGACCTGGAAAAGACGGTCAATGGACAGACCAAGGCTGTCGTAGCCGAGCTTAAAGTGGCTTTAGACAATGTTTATGACGTGACGGCCAAGACCGTGGCCATCAGCCGGGAAAACGGAAATTACAAAGCCTTTCTTCTGTCTTCAGGCAAAGGCCGGGAACTGGCCCGCCAATGTATTGATCATCTGAACAAGCTGGTCAAACTCAGTGAAAAATCTATGGTGGATGACCAGGCCCTGGCCGATCACAACTATCTAGTAGCCCGGAACATGTTGATAGTCATCTTGGGATTGGCCTTGATCATCGGTCTGGTCCTGGCTCTCTGGATTGCCCGGAATATCGGCCGGTCGGTGACCAGTGCTGTAAATTTCGTGGAGTCTGTGGCCGGCGGTGATTTGACCCGGAAGATGGAAATTCAACAAGAAGACGAAATCGCGGCTATGCTCAGGGCCATGAATGCCATGGTAGAAAGGCTTCGAGGCACTGTTTTCGAGGTTAAATCAGCCTCCGAAAACGTTTCCACCGGGAGCGAACAACTCAGCTCCAGCGCCGAGGAAATGTCCCAGGGTGCATCGGAGCAGGCTGCGGCAGCCGAAGAAGTGTCCTCCTCGATGGAGCAGATGTCTTCAAGTATTAGACAAAACGCCGATAATGCCCAGCAAACTCAAAAAATCGCGGTGAAATCAGCGGAGGATGCCTTAGCCGGAGGCCAGGCCGTCTCTCAGACCGTGGCGGCCATGAAACAGATTACGGCCAAGATATTGATCGTTGAAGAAATTGCCCGGCAAACAAATCTCCTGGCCCTTAATGCTGCCATCGAAGCGGCCAGGGCCGGGGAACACGGTAAGGGGTTCGCTGTGGTCGCCTCGGAAGTCCGAAAACTGGCCGAGCGGAGTCAGACGGCTGCCGCTGAAATCAACGGCCTAGCCTCCTCTAGCATGGAGGTGGCAGAAAAAGCAGGTTATATGTTGGAAAAGTTGGTTCCCGACATTCAGAAGACGGCGGGCCTGGTCCAGGAGATCGCCGCGGCCAGTAATGAAATGGACGCTGGCGCCGAACAAATTAACAAGGCCATACAGCAACTGGACCAGGTTATCCAGCAGAATGCCTCGGCCTCTGAAGAAGTCGCCTCCACTTCTGAAGAGTTGACCAGCCAGGCCGAACAACTCCAGGCCATGATTGCCTTCTTCAAGACCGACCAGTCCGGGACGTCGGAGACCAAAAGTATGCCGGCGGATAAGGGCCACGGGCATCATGTCGCTCACCTGACATCGGGCCAGGGGAAGAAACTGAAGGCTATCACCGCGCCTGATCTGGCCAAGACCGGTGCTGACAGGCGCAAAAAGGAAGATCACGAGGCCAGCAAAAAACTTTCCGGATTCGCCCTGGAGATGACTCCTGCCGTTGACAGTCAGGATAAAGAGTTTGAAAGGTATTAAGGTCTTGGGTTGCTGGGCGAGTATTTGTCCCCAAAGTCTATAGGAGTCGAACGCATGAGTGTTGCCGGAATTATAACGACATCACAGTACCTGACCTTCCGCCTGGGCGACGAAAAATTTGCCCTGGACATCTCCCAGGTCCGGGAGGTGCTGGATTTCACCATCATCACGAAAGTTCCCCGAACGCCTGAGTTCATGAGCGGAGTGATCAACCTCAGAGGTGGAGTGGTGCCGATAATGGATTTGCGCTTGAAGTTCGGCATACCAAGATCGAGAAGACCGTCAACACCAGCATTATGATCGCAAAAGTAAACATCTAAGGATGAGGCCACGTCTCTCGGCGTGCTGGCCGATTCCGTCGAAGAGGTTATTGATCTGGAACCTGACCAGATTGATACACCACCCCAAATTGGCACCCTTCTCAAGACTGAGTTCATCATCATCCTGGATATCGACCGGGTTTTATCCATGGAAGAGCTGACCACCACGCCAATTTAAGATGAAGCCTCATATTATCTGTCCAACCCGAGTGGAGAGAAATAATTCGACCTGTATAGATTCTTTGGAACGAGGAGGTAACAGTGTTGAGCCCCTGACTCATGAGTACCATGTTTCCATTAGTGAGGTGCACAGGGCTATCAGACTTCTCAGGAAAGCAACTCTAAGACCAGAAGGCGAAGCAATTCCAGCGGAACCTTGTCCCATCACTTTAGGCGAAGTGGTCAGCGCAGCGTTAGCGCAACGGTGAATGAAGCTGTCAGAGCGAGGCCCTGATACAGCCAGTCAGGAGGAGAAACACTTTAATTGGAGAGTAGATGGCCGAGGAAAACAAACAGCAAAATAATCGAAAGAAGGATGATCCAAAGAACTCCTGAGACACACGCCCGGACCTTAACAACCTGTCGTGTTCTCAACCAAAAGGTAGAATGAACATATCAGACGCTATAAGCTCTCTGAACCATTACAGAGACGGCATAGTGAACCAAATAAGACCAAAGGTATCATCTTAATAAGCATAATGGCATGGAATATATCACTCTGATTCAGCAATCAACCTAAGGAGATTATGATGAACGACGCTAACAGAGATAGAGAACAATTACTATTTAGGTCGCTCATGGAAGCATCTCTCGACCCCATTATTATACACGATATAGAGGGAGAGATTATCTATGTTAATAAGGCGTTCACTATCGTCTTCGGATGGACAAAAGACGAAATTTCGGGCCTTGCGATTAATTTTGGACCCGATGATGTTCAGCCCGCAACTCAAAACGGGATATCCACCGCTCTGACAGGCGAGATTGTTTCTACCTTCCAGGCCCGCCGTCTTACCAAAGATGGTCGAATCATTGACGTAGATATCAGTTGGACGCCCTTCTATGACCACCGAGAAAAGAAAGACGGCCTGATAGTCATCCTCCGAGACATCTCGGAGAAGAAGTCGGCAGAAAAGGCCTTTCGGGAAAGCGAGGCAAAACAGCGAACGGTTCTGGATGCCTTTCCCGACCCAGTGGTACTTTACGATATGAGCGGCAATGTTATCTATATCAACCCAGCTTTTGTTCGTGTCTTCAAATGGACTTTAGAAGACATTATAGGAAGAAGAATGAACTTCGTGCCGGAAGAGGAATGGCCGAAGACTCTGAAAAAAATTGAATTCCTCAAACGTGGGGAGGGGTTCTACGGTTTTGAAACCCGTAGATTTGATCGCGAAGGATTAATCCTCGACGTTTGCATCAGCGCGGCTGTTTGGCGGGACATTGCCGGAACTCCCCAGGGTAGCGTTATCGTTTTGCGGGATGTTACCGAGCAAAAGAAAATGGAGGCTCAACTCCAAAGTGCCAAAAAAATGGAAGCCATAGGTACACTTGCCGGCGGAATTGCGCATGATTTCAACAATATTCTTGGCTCCATATTCGGTTATACCCAACTCGCCCTGG
Source organism: Deltaproteobacteria bacterium (assembly GCA_015233295.1). Lineage (GTDB taxonomy): Bacteria > Desulfobacterota > JADFXK01 > JADFXK01 > JADFXK01 > JADFXK01. The sequence continues at coordinate 3,851 of JADFYC010000349.1, forward strand.
ATGATGCTAAATCTGGTAAAGCCAGCCCTGAATTTTTAGAGGAAGTGTTTTCGTCAGCTAAACGAGCCAGGGATCTCGTCCAACAAATATTAGTCCTAAGCCGACAATCGAGATTAGAAAAGAAACCCATCGAGGTGTCTCTAATTATAAAAGAAGCTGCAAAACTGATCAGGGCGACACTTCCTTCCAACATTATAATTGAGCAAGAAATATCAGTTATGAATTCAAATATTTTGGGAGACTAAACTCAACTCCATCAG
>JADFYC010000034.1 GCA_015233295.1 Deltaproteobacteria bacterium
CATAATGGAGGACAATAATGCGTGCAACAAAATGCCAACTTAAATTCAAAGGCGATGTCGATAATTATCTTTCAAAATCCCATAATAATATAGAATTAATAGCAGATCGCCTCCTTACCCTCTTCAATGTCAAGACCATTATGGGACAATGCCACATTAGACAACGAGAGGGCGTACATCCGGCTGACACCCTGTTCTTGTTGATAATCATCCCGTTGCTAAAACTGAAAACGATTCATAGTTTCTGTAAGTATAAGATCGAGGACTGGGCTGGTTGCGGCAAGGACACTTCTATGGTTCATCCGGGATAAGCCTTTCCTTCTGCTTCACTTCGTACTAATAATCTCGTTTAATATGTGATCCAGGTTGAGTTCCATGGCATCAAAGAAGCCTTTGGAATCAATTCTCTGACCCAAAAGCTGGATCGATAGGGCAACCAAGTCATCAACGGTGTTGGCTCGTACCATTAGGCCGTGATCGATCAGCAACTTATCATAATGACAAATAAATGATCTAGTGGAGATGGTTGGGGTGCCGAAAAAACAAGCCTCGGAGTTCATGGTTCCCCCCCCGCCCACGAAGAGATCGGCGAAGGCCAGCACGTGTTGGACCACAAACTTTTTTTCGACCACGGTGGCGAAGGGAAACTCTTTCTTCAACGGTTTGACCTCATATCTGGGGATGATGACGAAATTGGCAGCAATTTTTTTCTTTAACCTGTGCATCCCTTTATATAGGAGCGGATAACGGTGTTGCACATAGGAGGCTTTAAACTCTTCTTCTCGAATCACGATGGTGGGTCTGGAGGGGTCCAGATGGTGTTCGGCTAGGAAATCTTCATAAAAGCTCCGGTCCGGGACAAAATCTTTTAGCCACATATAAGCGTCTAGGAAATGATAGGTCAATATACTATGCTCCTCCATGACAAATCGGGTAAAAAGTTCCCGGGGAATCATATAGGGGTGAAAAATTTTATTGGACAGCGGCAGGGTGAGTCGGGCCTGGGGCAAGGTTTTGCTCAGGTCCATCCCAAAATCGGCCAGGGGCATATCACAAAAGTTGATAATGGGAATCCCCAGCCCAAAAGCGGTTCGATTCGCATCAACACTGATCAAACAGACAAGTTTAGTCACGTCATGCTTTAAAACGTGACTAACCAGATGGTGAGTTCGGCTAATTGATTCCCGGAGCTTGTCTGCGATGTCGGCCCCGCCGAAACGGCCGCGGCTATAAAACGGAATATCATATAGTCTTAGGAGTTCAACGACCTCCGTGTAGCCCGGTCCCTCACGGGTGGTGATTATCGTTTTTTCCCCCCGGACATTTAACTCGCGGATAATCGGTATAAAAAAAAGCGCGCTCTTCGGCATGTCCAAATCAAACCATATCATCGTACGTTACCTTTATGTTAAGTTGCTTAATGTTCCAGCAGGCCTTGGACCAAAAGCTCCCACTTGGCCAAGGTAGCAGCCAGATCAAACCTTTTGGCCGATTCTAATGATTTTCTCCGGTATCTCTGCCGCATGGCAACATCGTGGCTCATGGCCTTCATGGCTTGAGCCAGACCGGAAATATCTCCTCTCGCAACCTTTACGCCAAACTCTCCCCCGGCCAGAATCTCATCACAAGACGGGGTAAAGTCATAGCTGATCGTGGGCAGCCCCAGGGCCATGGCCTCTAACAACGTATTAGGCAATCCCTCAAAAAATGAGGGGAAGACAAAGGCGGTAGTTTGGCTTAGGTCTTTCCAGGGGTGCGGGTCATATCCGGTGATAGTGACGCGTTTCGCCATCTCTAGTTGTTGGGCCAGATTAGTAATCAAATCACGATCGGGACCATCACCGACAATGATTAGCCTTTCGTCCACTTCTTCGGCGATCCGGGCGTAGGCCCGGAGCAAATCGGATTGACCTTTGTGCCGGTTATTCATCCGCCCCACGGACAAGAAGTGGGGCCTGGCCGCCGCGGGGGCGGGCTCCCGTTCCACCGGCATCAGGGGGGGAATTCCGTTCTGGATAGTCGTCGGAGTTAGACCCAGGCCGCACAGTTCCCTGGCCACTCCCAGTGATACGGCCACCACAGCATCGGCCTTAGGATAGTCTTTGGCTATACGGGTAAGATAGAACTGTTTATCTAACAGGTGAATTAAGGCGCCCCGGTAAATTTCGAGTGAGACTCTTGATGAAATAATAAGTCTCTGGTTGGGAGAGTGTAGTTTTATGGCATGGAGGCTAATCAGATTATTATAGTCTTCAAAAGAAATATAGAGATCTGAACCCAATCGATCAGTAAGTTGGCCGAGACACTTCACTCTGAAGTCGAAGAGCTGCTTTCCAACTGTGACGGTGTCGTTGGGATTTACCTTGGACAAAATGGCTGCCGCCAGTTTCTTTTCCGGGAGGAAACTAATGGCCACATTTTTGGCCAGGCTCTGCTCAATGGGTTTGGACTCGAAAAGAACCACTCGGATGGAAAAATTGGCGGCCAATTGATTGGCCAGCAGGGTAACATTTTTTTGGACGCCGCCTAAGGACAGGTTATGGGTGATCAAGGTCACTGATTTCATAATGCCGAATTATCCAGACTGGATCTGAGTTAAGACATGAAATCTTATATACTATTTCGTTCAAGGAATCAATACTTATCTATAAAAGCAATCACGCAAACCGAATTTCATAAGTCCGGCCATTAGTATTCGGGTCGGAGTTGTCAGAACTAGAGAAAGAGAGGTACTCCTTATAATGAGCGTAACAACCGAACCCCTTTTCCAGGGATTTTGTTATTGCATGGGCCGGTCCTAACCGAATCCCGTTTTCGAGCAGGATCAATGGGGAACGGGCATAGTCCTCCCTGGTGTCGGCCAGGTGAGCATAACCAGGCAGGTGCGCCGTCCAGAAGTTCCACATTTGGGGGAGAAAGGGTCTGGGCAAAATCATCGGTTCTGATAAGGAAGCCGAGACGTTGGGTTGGCTTAATGAGGCGGGGTTGTTTCCCTCCACCAGGAACGACAACAGGGTCTTAATCCCCTGACGCCCGAGTTCAGAGTAGTAATCAGATACCTTGCGAATGTAGGCTGAAAGGCGGCGACGACAGGCTTTATCTTTTATAATATGGTCGGCCGCATCTATATAAGCTGAAATGGTCGGCGTATGACTCATGCAGAGGTCTACAATGGCACCGGGGTTATCAGACTGATATAGTGTCACATAAACCCCGCCCTTAGCTCGGTATTCATTTAAAGACTCTCCCTGACCCATGGGGAAGGTGTCAAGAAATAAATCAATGACTTTTCCGTATACATGTGCATTTATATGCCCTTCAAAATAAAACCGATCAGCGATATTTAACTTCTGGACATAGGATCGAATCTTTTCGACTCCGCCGTGGCCGCAGGCCAGGAAAACGGTGTTAGGATTTCTTTTCATGATTTCAGCTACTGCTGCCAAGAATTCTTCACTTTCAAGTTTTATCATCCGACTGATTGTGCCGAGGATTATTGCATTCACTGGAAATCTGCTGCGGACTTCCATGACATCAATTATGCTAACATACGGATAATAAAACTCTTTTTCCATCGGAAAAGTAAAGGAGAAATACGAGAAACCGCAACTTTCCTCAAGTCCTCCTGTTGAGACGTGAGTTATCCGCTGATCTATACCGGGCACATCATAGACGTTGTTTCCGTGAGACCAAATTACTTGCACAGGAGCACTACGGGTTGAAAATAAAAAATTGACTTGTTCCCGGCCCGCGGATGCAATCAATACATCTATCTCATCTTTTATAACTTTTTCTCTTAACTTAAGACATTTATTAAAGCGGCTGTAATGATCTAACTCGTGGGAGTCATCTATCATCCGATGATTACTGGTATAACACACTCCGAGGTTAATAATTTCGGCCACACAGTCCTTATTAGACGGGGTCTTATCAACGTATTCAATATCATAAAGGAATAACTTGAAACGTCCGTCATTCAGCTCCTTCATCGCTTTCAACACCGAATAAATCACCATAAAGGGTGAATTGCGGATTAGACGATCACAAACAAACCCGATATGGAGCTGCTTCACATCCTTCCGTTTTTGGGCCGGCTTAAGCTTGTACTTGGGGATTAATTTATTAATAATGTAATCAGAAAAAGGTTGATCTATTTCTTGGTTGAATTTTAGGAACTCCATTTGTGTTTGGGCCGCATTTCCGTAAATATGGGAAAGAGGAAAGTGCATTGAGAATACCAGTTCAGTCTGATCATGTTCGATCGCCCAATAAAGAATTTGTTTAAAGCGGGGGTACATCCTTAACCAGAAGGAATCGAATTCATAAAAGCAAAAAGCAATGTACTGGACGAACCAAATTAGGTTAGACTTTTGGATCTGCGTCTCCTTTTGAAAAAACTCATCAGAAAACACGTTCTGTTCAAATATTTTAAATACTTCGTTCCTTCCTGTAAAAAGACGTTCAAATATTACTTTAAGCTGAGCTGCGCTAAGCGAGTTACTCAAGATAAAAGTTGCCGGGATATCAGCAAACCGTTTAAGGAAACTAATCTTAGCCTGGGCAGGAGCGACACCGTTTAAGTAATCGAGCAAAAAAACCTTTAAAATTGGTACAATTCCAACCCTACCGCAAGACTGGAGCCAGTCGGTTAAAATTCTGTCCTTAATATCTTCACTGGCCGAAGACGGTGTCAGCCTGATGCCGGATTCAGTGAGTAAGTCGGAGATGTTAAAGTAGTCTAGTTCAAAACGGCAACTCCACAGACGTGGAATGAAAAATGACTCGCGTAGTGCTAGAAAAAAGTTGGCATAGTGGGTCCTGTGAAGAGGGTTCCGGTGATTTGGGAACCGTTTTTCCAACTCGAGGAACAAATTAATTAATGGGGAATAAGGCCCTTCCCCAAAGGGGGTACTGAAAGCAGCCAGCACTTCATTGAGATACTGTGCAATATTGTTCTGGAGGATAAGTGCTACCCATTCACGGCCGAGGTCTTTCTGAGGTATGTGAGGATGAATTATCATGATAGTCTCCTGGAATGAGTTCCGGCGACGGCCAGTGTGTTACTTCTATTTTATGATTTATTAAATCCATATAATTTTAAATACTCATTAGCCATTTTGTCAACTGAAAAGTTCTCAGTGATGTGTTGGTGGCCACGCTCCCCCATCCTTTTTCCAGATGCTGGGTTTTCCAGGATAGCAGTGATGCTCTCGGCCATCCCCACAATGTCGCCGGAGGGATGTAAGAAACCAGTGAGTTGGTCCATCACGATTTCCGGCGTTCCTCCGACCCGAGTGGCGACGACGGGGACACCCAGGTATTGAGCCTCCAAAAGTACATTTGGAGTGCCTTCATGCTCGGAGGTAAGCAAGATGACGTCACAGGCCTTCATGATGGTAAAGACATCGGTGCGGCGGCCGAGCAGAAGAATATGATTAGTCAACTGAGCTTCCTCTATACTCCGGCGCATTTCCTCTTCTACAGGGCCGATCCCGGCCACAACAGCTTTTGCCTGCCGAAATGTCCTTTTAACACGTTGGAATACCATGATAAAATCAAGAGGCCTTTTTTCCGTACTTAACCTAAAAATGCCTCCGATCAAGGGTGTTCCGGCCGGGCAATTGATTTCCTTCCTAAAATCCATCGCCGCTGCATGTGTGGCCAATTGAAATTGAGAGAACTCTAGCCCGTTGTAAATCACAGGGATCCGGTCAACCGGCAGCTTGAGCCACCGCGCATAATCCTCAGCCCCATTTCGGGAGTTATTGATCAATAAAATCCGCCGACTCTTCACCAGTACACGATACCAATCCAAAAACCAGGGGTAATACATCCAATCAAAATGAGATGGATTAACATTTCTGCCACTTAAAATAATTTGCGGGACACCCGCAATCAATCCAGCCAGCCCACCAATAATATTAGGATAATCCAACCAGCAGTGTAAGACGTCGGGTTTGCTGGTCATCAATTCGTTGATCAGGGCCAAAATTTTCAGAGCGATGAAGGGAGGCAAATATTTTAGCCATCTCCCGTTGGCGCCGGGGTGCGCGGCGAGTCTTTGAACAACTGTTCCTATGTCATGGAATACTGCCATCCTATCAGGGAGATTTTGTTCCCGGAGATAATGGCAATAATGACCGTAGTCACCACTCAAGGCATTAGTGGTTAACGGTATGACTTTTAAACCCATATCTCTAAGTTTTACGGCCAGGTTACACAGTTGCCGCTCGGCCCCGCCCGGCCCCAGTTGACCGATATATTGGACGGATGTGAACTCGCGGTCCGGGGAAACCGGTCCGGGAGCTGGATGTAACCGGTTGTTCCATCGCAACTCCAAGGACATCAAGGTCCGTTCAATAGTAGGCCAGGAGAACAGATCTCCGGCTAAGGGCTTTATATATGAAATATGATATCTTCTTGAATTCGTTCGTGGATCGGAATTGTCCGAGGAGGAAAAATAGATTTGGTCATATATATGGGCATACCGACCGGCACCCTGGTTTCTGATGTCTCCATGGACGCTATGAGCCGGACCCAACGGGACCCCGTTTTCAAACAGCTTTATCCGGGAACTGCCCCGGATGTCGCAGAAATACGGTGTCGACGCCGGAACCTTATAAGAATGGCCGGCATCGTGAGTTATTTTTTTTATTATTCTATCTGATTTAAAGATTGACATGATCTTCTTTCACAAGTTCTAAGATCACCATTATTGCGGGGACAGGTCATGAAGTCACTTTTATCAACGTCCAGTAGGTTCGGCCGTTTCGGTTAGGATCCGAATTGTCTGAAGAGGAAAAATACAGCCATTCACCCCAATGTGAATAGGCTCCGCCGCCTTTTTGTCTTATCTCGTCATGAAGCATATGGGGTGGGCCAAGTTCCTGACCGTTCTCGAATAGGGTGAGCGGTGAAGTGCAGATCAAGTCATCTTCCGTATCCGCCAGGTTTGCCAGGTGGGGAAGATAAGCCAACCACATGTTTTGCCCCGCTTGCTTAAATGGCCCTTTTAGGATCAGGCCGTGCCCGTTAACCGCCTTGGCCAGTTTCCGCTTATTGTTAACCAGATGATCCATGAAGCTATGGTGCAGATTCCTCAAGTATCGATTGCGGGTGGCCACCTCTGCCTGGTCTATTTTCGGTCCGACCCGTTTGAGGGTGATCATGGCCCCACGGAAATCTTCCCATAACCACCGGCCGGAATCGAGCAATTCATTGACGAATCTGGCCACCCCGTGGAATAGTGGCTGATACACCGAATAGTCATGAAAAACCACAATGGCTTCTTCCGACAGGTGGGGGAAAAAATGATTAAAATCGGCTTTGACGTCATCGTAAGTATGAAAAGCGTCTATAAAAAGAAGATCAATGGGGCCGTTTGACCAGGCCACCTCCACTGACTTCATCCGATAAAAGGTCAGCCGGTCATTCCACGGGGTGGTGTTCTCAATAAATTTCTGGCAGTCCTGCTCGCCGTTCACCAGGGTATAGCCCCAGCGCTGATCATTGGTGTCGATAAACGGATCAACCGCATAGACCTTGTTTTTTCGATATTTGGAGCCTAGCAGCAAGGCCAGGGTGGACTTCCCGTGGAAACTGCCTAATTCCAAGATATTGCCTGATGTCTTGCCCGCCAAATCGTACAATTGTTCCAACTCCCAGCGATGCACATGCCCTTGAACTCTTTCTATCGTTCTGATATCATCTTGATTGGCCTGAGCCGAGACAATCGGCGGAGATAAGAACGTCTCTAACCCGCCTTCGATTTCTGTTCTTCCATTAGTAATATCAAAAAGATATATGGAGCGGATGGCTGCCCGGATGTTCTTGACGTCCTTGATCTGTTCAAGTAACGCGGTTTCCCGGGCCTGAAGCTCCGCCTCTTTGTCCTGGAGCCGCTGCTTCTCGGCCAGGATATCTGAACAGCCTAACAACCTAACGCAAATCTTCTTCAGCAATGGTTTCATGAACCTCCACCATCCACCGTCTGTTGGTCTCGGGACGCGGCCTAGGGTAACTTTGTGCCGATAACATGGCACGAGAATTTACATTCTTTTTTTTCATTAAGCGTTAAAGGTAAGGTCCTGGTATACAGGAAGAAGCGCCCTGATGACTAAATTATAACGTTTAACAATTATTCTTGTATATTAGGTCCATCAAGATAGTGTGTCTTTTCGATATCTGAGACCGGTTAGTGATTCAGTCGGGCTTTCTTGCCTCGGCCAGCATGATAAATCCCAAATGTAACCGGTCAAACATCCGATCTAACCACGGGGTAAGTGCAATATCTGCTTTATCTATCCACTTCATCCAGGGGTAATCTCGGCCTCGAACTTGTCGTGAAAATTCATGCCATCGATTTGGATCACGGTTTTGGGAAAGGATGTACTCCATCCTTTCTCCTGCCGCCAACTTGACCAGGTAGTTTAGCAAGCCGCGATTAGATCCGCCAAACAAACGGCAGTTAAACATTACCCGGGTGGAGACAAATCCCGTTCGCTGAAGCATCCGGGTAAGCGTCCGCTCGGAAAACAAGATAGTATGTCGCGGTATATCATCATGCCGCATTAACCGTCCCGGTAAGCTGTTAATATTAGTAACCAATAGAACAATCGTCCCTCCCGGCTTCAGCACGCGCCATACTTGTCTAAGCATTGCCCTGGGATGATAGACATGTTCCAGTACGGCCCAAAGAGTCACCAGGTCAAAGGAGTTGGCCGGTAGGTCAGATTCAACTAAATTTTTGTAGCAAATATCTAGATTAAACACATTTGGCGGCTTTGACGAAAACTCAACCCCCTGCACCTCCCAACCCCGTTGCTGCATCCAGTTAAGGAATTCGCCCTTCATACATCCAATGTCTATCAGTTTTCCCGGCCTCAAGTGGCTGACATATTTCCATTTTAACTTCAATTGCCGGTCCTGATCCCGAAGCAACGCATCCTTATCTAAGTTGACGCTGTAGAAATCGTCTGGATAATAATGATGGATATGATTTTCTGTTGGCCGGGGATTTACGTAGACCAGGGAACATCGGCGGCATCTGACTACATTAAAAGGTTGATTAGAGATTCTATAGGTATGATCTTTGCGAGTAAATAATAAGGCCGCGTCATAGGCCCCACAAAGTGGGCAAGTAATGTCTTCCATTGTCTACCATCCCAAAATAATCTCTTAAGGGAGTTTAGTTTGAAGGGCGGTCACGGGTGGATATCATAAGGCACGATAAACTCCGTGTCAGTCTCTTTCCGAGATGCTATCAAATAAAGTGACCGTCCTGGCAAAAAGTCTAAACCTGATATTTTGTTGATTTCATTGGATATTGAAAGCTCCTTTTGTCCATCATAAGTGAAATAAAGAACAGGATCTGGTGACCTACTTCGGCCAAAAGGATCGCACTGAAAATAAAAGGCCTCAGCTAACCGGTGGTAGCCGTTAGCTCGGGCCACGGAGCGAAATAATAACGGGTTAAAGTTGTAAAAACCGTGGTCATACCACGTGATGGGGGTGATATGAATAATGGTCCCGCCGACTTTGGTCATATGGTGGATATTGGTTAGGGCTTGGGCGACATCAAAAATATGTTCTATGGTCCCTCCATCTAGGACCGTGGCCGACCGGTCGGCCAGATCAGCCGGCAGTTGATGATTTAAGTCTAACCAGATGACGGCTTTTCCATTCACATCGCAGTCATTATACTCAGTGATGCCGTACCGGTCAGCGAACAAGCTGGCTACCCGGCCGTCTCGGAGAAAATTCGGATATCCGTTTTCTCTGGCAAATAATTCAATCAGTCCAGATGACTCACCCATTTCTTGAGACCCCAGGGCCATCATCGGAGAGCCTAAAGCGCCCTGCCGTGCCACCAAGTCAAAAAATTTCAAAAAAGAAAAATTAATCCCCATGTTATTGCTTACCTATTAATCTTTGAGGTGCTGACAAACTGATGAATTTCACAAAATGATGATTTACCGTTTTGCCAATAGCTATTGGTCCCAAAATGGCATTTACGACAATACAACCGTAACGGACTGTCATCATTAAGCATCATCTCCCGGTAGGACCTAACAATCTCAGTCAAAGGCACATGCTCAACACTCAGCAACCAGGGCATTGGTTCAAACCATTCACCAATGGCTGTACTGCAACATGGGGCGACAAGGCCATTTGATAGAAGTAGCGGCCCTTCTAAAAGTGCGAAACATAGCTTGACAGGTGGTGGCTCAATAATAGTTTTGCGTGGAGCGCCGCAATAATCCAGGCGTTCCGCTAAAAAGGATAACTGATCCACTTTGTCTGTCCAAAACGAGACAATCTCTTCTTTATATGGCTCCAATTGGGCAAGAAGGATAGAGTTGATGTTAATGATGGCTGCCTTGCTTTTTTGGTCTCGGAGTCGCCGCAACTGTGCGACGTTGTTTATAACCGTTTGGAAGTCGCTCCTTAACCGTAAATTGTCGTAGAAATCCTTTTGCCATCCGTCGATACTGATGATGAATGTACTGACTCCTAGATCGAGCAAACGGGCCGAAATATCAGAAGTCAACAGGAGACCGTTGGTCAGGAGCATCGGTGTGTGGCCACATCGCCCAGCGTATTCAATGTAATCGATTGCCATCGGAGACATCAAGAATTCACCAGCAGCGGAAAACAAAATTCTTGACTTAGGCAAGAGCTGTTCAATAAAGCTTATCCCAAACTTGGTGGGAATTTCCTGACGCTTCCAGTCAGATCGCCGCCATTTTAGGAACTGGTAGCTTTGATGGTCCTCACTATGAAACATGCAAATCCTACAATGAAAATTTTAAACTTCGGTGATCAGGGCACCGCCCCGATAGTAGTAATTACTGTGCCGACGCAGAAGCTCATAGGCTTCATCAAAATTCATGCTGACGGGCGGCATTTGAGACACTGCTCGGGTGGGAGGTCACGGGGCAGGACCACCAGTTCGTCATCAGCCCATTGTGCCTGGTAAAACAAGAGTACGGGGACGAAGATGATCCCTGGTCGCCTTTGGCACATACCTAGGTCGCTGCAAAAAGACGCACTGCGTTCACTACCTTCAACCGAGATTGTCGCAACCATTTCTTAGCCCTAGGAGAGATACCATTTAGAATATCAACGGCAACCAGGGCAACGCAATAATTAAATATCAGCTTTAGGGCTAAGCGCTGTTCAGTCGTCCCGCTGCATTGTATTGACTTTAAATATCTACAACCTGAATCATGACATCTGCCATCGTCCCCTTTTTCCGATAGCTATGGGCCCAAAACGTGCATCGGTCGCAGATTTTTCTTAGATCAGAACTCTCATCTTGAAGCATTTGTTTATAAATGGCCATAATTGATGGGAGGTCATTATCGGCCATTGATTTTAACCAGGGCATTTTCTTAAACCATTCCAGAATACCCGTCACAGCGCAAGGGAAAACCAGTCCTGATGGTCCCAAAACCGGATTATGTAAAATTTCAAAGCAATAAGCTGGCAACTGGTCTATCCTGGCCTTTTCTTCAGGAGGAAGCGTGTGAGCGGTGTACGTGTGTGTGGTGTAAGGATCCACGCAGGCCAATGTAAAATTTATCCTATCAGCCATGCCTTTAAAAAATTTGCAAACTTCTTCTTGTGTGAAGTGATAATGTGGCAACTTAATATAGTTGATGGTAATAGACCAATTTGCTTCGCCCTGTTCTCTCAACAGGACACATTTTTTAAGGGCGGCCACAACTGTCTCCAACCGACCGTTTACCCGGCTGGAGGCATAGCTTTCCGGGGTGATTCCATCGATACCAAAATTGAAATAGTCAACCTTTAATGCCGCTAGCTTTTTCAATGTTTCAGTATCTAGTTTCGTGCCGTTTGTGTGAATATATATCTCAAGTCCTCTATCTTTTATTCTTTTGATAAGTTCAAATATGTGGGGATGAAGAAAAGGTTCCCCATTACCACCCAGCCGAACCGTTTTTCCCGACGGCGCCGATTCCAAAAATAGACTTAAAATATCTGCATCAAGGTGGGTAGTTCCTATACCTGGTAGACGCAGTTTTTGAAAGGCCCAGTCCGGACTTTCACTGTGGAAAGGACACATGATGCAATTCAAATTACATATATCGGTGGCCAGCACCGAGTATTGGAAGTATTCAGGGGCGTCTAAAGAAAACTCCCAAAGGTCTTTCACGGGCATTCGTATAGTAAAGCCATCGGATAGAACTCTATCGAACAGCCGGCCGTCATCTTTAATGTTAAGGAAGATGTCTCCACGGACATAGCTAATCCGGGGCAGCCCAATCTTCTGCAAATAATCGATCGACCAGTCATCTGATGCATCACTTACGTCAAATACAGCGCTTTTCCCCTGGCGGATTAATTCATGAGGGATATGGCGAAGTAAAATACTCTGTTGCCGTGGGCTAATCGGCATAGAGCTGACACCGACGATTACCTCTTTAAGGTCGACCGGTAATTCGTGTGACCCAAGAGGCTGGTGAGTAGGCAGGTAAATAATTTCCATGTTATTCTCCCAAAGAACGATGGTCAGCGAAATACTTCATTAACTCGCTAACATGAAAAACGTAAGTTAAGCATACATCATACCATTTCTCCCAGAGGAGCTGGATACCCCTTGGACCCATCAATTTAGTGTGTGATCGAAGGCCCGCAGGGTATATAGGCGGCCATTGACCATCGGGTCGGAATTGTCGGAAGCAGAAAAATAAAGGAGTTTCGACCAAATCAGGTATCGTCCTTCCCCTTTGATCCTGATGTCTATATTGGTGGTCTGGCCGGGACCCAATTCCTGACCATCCTCGAGCAGGACGAATTCGGACGGGGAAATTCTCCAGGGAATAAATGCGGTAAAACAGTTTCCCTGATCTTTTCTCATGTTATTGACGTGAATCGGAATAGCTTCTCTCATCCTGACTGACGAGGCAGGTTGACCATTCTTCTTCACAGCACAGCAGTGAACCATCTCAGTAAAGAGTTCTTCGTCGTAATATGCGGCCAGTTTTTTTCGTATCTCAGGGGTCATCCGGTTTAACCCGGTCTCCGGCGCCAAAGATACTTTGGCCACGGTCTCAATGTCGAAATGGGAGGAGAGAATGTCCATCAACTCATGGATCCGGATGCAATTAATCTGCTCCATCTTCTTATCGACTAAAGCAACGTTGAAAACATGATTCCAGTCGGCCAGTTCAGTCATGGTCGGATCAACAGGATCATATTGTTGGACGGTCTGAGGCGGGTAGTGATGGCCGGTCCAGGCATAATAATTATGATGAGTTAAAAAGATTCGGCCATTCGGCGAGAGCAGGCCGGCCACATGGGCCAGAGCTTCCTGGGGACGGTCCAGGTGTTCGCTCACGGTCAACATAATCACACGGTCAAATTTGATGCCATCCGGGTTAAAATTGCAAATTTGAGTCCGCGTGGTTTGAATATCCGGAAAGCATGACAAAAAATCACCTAACGACATCGGCAGGTCACCACAGGATGTTTTTCTCTGCGATAGCCACTTGCGACGATCGAAAATAGTCTGGGTGGTCAGGTCCAGGTACTCATCAATGCCATGATACTGACTCACTCCTCGGGCCAAAAAGAAAGGGGCAAACCAGCAGGCTCCGCATCCCACATCCAACAACCGGCTATTGTCGAGTGACAAATTATTGGCCACGAACTCCACCACTGATTTAAGGTACCCCAATTCGATAATCTTTTCGATCACGTGAATCAACATTTCCCGTTCCACACGAAGGGGATCCCTGGCACGCGCCATCATAGCCTGAAGTATGTCTGACATGAAATGACTCCTATATTCACTAGATAAAACCCAATGTCATTGACTTAAGATTTTAGGCCAGGTGTTCGCATTACCCAGGGTCAGCGAAGCGCCACCCTGGGTAAATGGTCCCAATACGCGCTGCACCCTTAAGTCAATGACATTGAGATAAAACCGATCATGTTTGAGCGATTAGCTCTTCGAGGCTATTTTTTTGAACCGCTACTGCCGGGAGCCATTAACTCGCTGCAGGGTATACTGGCGGCCATTAGCGGTCGGATCGGAATTATCAGAAGTAGAGAAATAAAGAAACCTTCCCCAGATCAAATACCGCCCGCGGCCATTATCAATTATTTCCATGCCAGCAGAATCTCCCGGGCCCAGCGGCCGATCGTCTTCACATAAGAAAAATTCAGTTGCCACCACCCCCAGGGGGATGGCGACTTGGAAACAGTGACCACGGTAGGATTGAATCCGGCTGATCCGATTTACTGGGATAACATCTTGAACGTGCGGTGGCCGCAGGTCCTTCGAGGCTGGCTTAGTTCCCCAACAGCGGAGCATTTCCGTAAACAATTCATCGTCGTAGTACTTGGCTAAAGCTTTTCTTATTTCCGGGGTCATCCGATTGCGGCCTCTTTCTGGAGCGGGCGGGATTTTTTCAATGCGATAGATACAAAAGTATGTGGTAAGGATGTCAAGCAATTCGTGGAGTCGAATGAGGTTGAGTCCGCTTGTCTTCTTATCAAAGAAATCCAAATTGATCACGTGATTCCAATCGGCTAGTTCGCCCATCGGGATATCTTCCGGATCGTATTCGGCCAGTGCTTGAGGCTGGTCGTGGTGCCCGGTCCAACAATAATAATTGTGATGATTTATCAAGATATGGCCGTCAGTGTTCATTAGGCTGGCCACATGGGCCAGGTCTTCCCGAGGTTGCTCCAGGTGCTCGGTCACATTTAGCATAACAACATGATCATAACAGGCACCACCAAGCTCGACCTCACGAATATGTTTCTTGATTATTTGAATATCAGGAAAACATGATAACAAATCGTTTAGGGAGACAGGTAGCTCTTGATACATTTCCTTATACCGGCCTGCAGAAAAGGCGCGGTAATCAAGGATTGTCCGGGTGGAAAGATCAGTCATGACGTCCACTCCGTGATAACACTTAGCCCCGCGTCCCAAGAAAAAGGGGGCGGACCAACATGAACCGCATCCGACGTCCAACAGACACCCGTCTGAGATCTGCAAGCTGGTACTGATAAAATCGACAATAGCGTTTAGATAGCCATATTTTATAATTTTTTCCAAAACGTCCCGTAAACAGGATTCATTAATAGGCAGGGGATTCTTGGCTCGGTTGATGGTTCTTTCTATTAAGTCATTATATTCATTTAACATACAAATTCCATTCACTCCTTCTTGTACGGCTTAGGGCCGCAATTATTGAAATCAAATTTCTGTGTATTGACTTCTCGTCTTTGATATCCCTTTGGCATTATTGTTGGTTCACTGGGTTCGTAGGCCGTATGCGATCTTAACAATGGTCACCAAACGGAAACCGGCAAGCGGAAGGGCCGTTAGCCGGAACCGGCCAGGTCCGGTCGATGAACATGAGGAACCACAGCTCCAACATGAGCAGATTCCAGATCAGGTACTGCCATGACTCGGCGCCGCGCTGGTGTCGCTCCAGCATCTGCTCTATGAATTCCCGTCTAAAATAGCCCCGGTTTATCGCTCGCCGGCTGAGCAGGATATCATAAACCATGTCTTTGAGTTCGTGCCGAAACCAATGATCTAATGGGACGCCGAAGCCCATCTTGGGCCGGTAAATAACCTCATGGGGTAAGTAAGGCTCGGCCGCACGTTTTAAGATGTATTTGCTTTCAGTCCCATCTTTGAGTTTTAAATCAGACGGAATGCGGGCCGCAAATTCGGCAAATTCATGATCCAGGAAGGGCGACCTGACCTCCAGGGCATGGGCCATGGACGCGATGTCCACCTTAGTCATGAGCGTCTCGGGTAAATACAAATTCAGGTCTACGTCTAAGCATGAATCCAGGAAATTATCGGCATCTGACCTGCGGTAACGGTCCAACATGACATCCACGGCAAAAATCCCTTGCAGCCGCGCCTTCAGGTCATCCGTATATAGGGACATCTGGTACCGTTCGTGAAAATGAGTGATACGATAATAGTATAATAACCGTTCCTGTGTCAATACCGAAAACCTGTTATGGTCGGCCCAGTAATCCGAGCCGCTGAACATCGGCCAATCTCGTTTCCGGTTATTAAAGCGGCTAAAGAAAGAGGGGAAATCATCCCTGACAGCGTAGCGGCCCAGATTTTGATAGCGAGGATACCCGGCGAAATTCTCGTCGCCCGCGTCTCCGGCTAATACGACCTTGACGTGTTCCCGGGCCAACTGAGACAAATAATAGGTCGGAATGGCTGCCGGGTCGGCAAAAGGTTCATCGTAATGCCAAACCAATACCGGGAAGATATCTTGGGCCGTTGGAGTGACAACAAACTCATGATGCTCGGTGCCGTAACGTTGCGCCACCAGCCGGGCATAGTTTGTTTCATCATATTCACTCTGGGTAAAACCAATGGAAAACGTCTTGACCGGATGATCGACCAACCCGGCCATCAGAGCGGTGATTAGAGAAGAATCCAACCCTCCAGACAGGAAGACTCCTAAGGGGACGTCACTGACCAGCCGCAACCGAATCACATCACGCAGTCGGTCAATTATCTCTGCTTGTAAGTTCAACACATCATAATCGTTTTGAACCTTAAATTTGTTCCGGTAAGATAATTTCCAGTACCGTTGCAGTCTCGTTTTCCCTTTTGAGACCAGGAGGTAGTGCGCCGGGGGGAGCTTCTTAATGCCAAAGGGATATCAAAGACGAGAAGTCAATACACAGAAATTTGATTTCAATAATTGCGGCCCTAAGCCGTACAAGAAGGAGTGAATGGAATTTGTATGTT
>JADFYC010000350.1 GCA_015233295.1 Deltaproteobacteria bacterium
TGTTGGCTTGACCCCTCCAGTGTGGTTGGAATATAATGATTTAGCTTGATGTTTTGGTGTCATTGACGCATAATGAAACATCGGTTGCTTGTTGCCGGATGCTTGTTGCCGGATGCCGGTTACCGGTTTATCGTCCTGGTCAAAAATTCATCCAGACTAAATTAATCATACATTTCGTACCGGAAGGTGCACATATTGAATTTATTTGATTAATTATTTTTGTCGTTGGGCTTAAAATAGAATAAAATCAACCGGGGTCCGGAATGCACAATGAATTGTAACAAGTAACAAGCAACGTGCAACATGTAACGAGCAACCAGTAACGCAATGTCATTGACTTAAGCGTTCGAACAATCGTGCCAACTTTTTTAAAATAGACCATTCCGAATAAGCCCCAACGGGGCGCTCTAGGTTAGCCCAGGGCAGCGCCCTGGGTATGGGATAAAGCCCTTATAATATATAATATAACAACATATAAACCAATCTGTAATACATTATTTGGGTGGTGACTGGACATTTATTTCATTCTATGCGAGACCAAAAGAATATCCACAGGCGGGGGTACATAGCCAGGGTTGAACCGCTGAATCGCCGGCGGGTTTATGTGACTATTACATGGTATTTCATATAGTCTCTACCCCTACCCAGGGCGTTGCCCTGGGCTAACCTAGAGCGCCCTTTCAGGGCTTAATCGGAATAGACTATTTATTAGATAGGATCCGATGACCTTGCACCTTAAGTCAATGACATTGACCTTATGGAGGCCGAAAAATGCCGGCTAAGATCTTCGAGCATGTTAAAAAAAGTGAGCTCCCGGTGAGTTTGCTGGAAGGGCTCGGCGCCTGTTTTCCCGAGCAAAGTTTTCTTCCCAACCAGACCTTTAGAGTTACCATTGAGCCGGAAACCAGAGAAGAGGGCGCCGTGGAACCGTGGGTCGTGGAGCAAAGAATGGCTGTGTTTGAACATGGTCGAGAATTAGTTAAAAAGTACGGCGGGATGACTCCGGAAGAAGTCATTAAGGCATATAAAGATGACCGAAAATAAAATTATTTTAGACAGTTCCTTTGTGAGCGGGATTATCGGTATCAGGGAATCTTTAAACGACGATTTCTATAAATACGTCCCGCTTGTTTTTCGCTCGAAGTTGATCGCGCCGAAACTGATTGATTATGAAGTCGGCAACATGATCTTGAATCATTGCCGGTATAAAAAGGTGGACTCAGAAGTTTATTTTAGTAATTTTGAAAGGTTAAGGTTGACGATCAATTTGATTGGCCTTGATGATTTAAGATTCGTCTATGAAGTTGCCGAGAAATACCGTCTTTCGTTTTATGATGCGGCCTATGTTGCGATTTTAAACCAGGAAAAAGCCGACTTGTTTTTGACTTTTGACGGTGATTTTAAGAAAGTGGAAGATGAACGAGTCAAGGTAATCGGTTGATCCGTTCCCCGGCGACTACTCTATTTCTTAATTCAACAACATTGCCCCCCACTCCACACATCTAAGGCCGACCCGACGCCGCCCGGAAGCCCAGGAAGATGTCGGCGTAGCCCGCCACGCGTTTGCCGCGGCAGGCGCACCGTTGGACGAACGGAATCTCGTTCCAGCCTCCTCCCCGTTGCACCCGGTATGAGCCCGAATCAGGACCCCTGGTGTCACCTTCAGCCGCTCCAGGCCGGCCATACCACCCGTCGTCAGACCAGTCCCAGATCCACTCCCAAACATTCCCGGCCATGTCATAAAGACCATACCCATTAGCCGGGTAATTCCCCACCGGGGTGGTCCGACCTATATTGCAATTGAAATTATTGGCCTTGGTGCAGTCCATATGATCAAAATAGTCACCGCCCTGACTGGGCCAGGGATAATGCTGTCCGTCCAGGCCGCCGCGGGCCGCTTTCTCCCACTCCGCCTCCGTGGGCAACCGGTATCCGGTGGAGGTCCACTTGACCATGCCCCCGGTCAAATCAACCCGTCCCGTCTTGTAAACCGCAGTCCGGGCCGAATCCGTGTAATACGCCGGGGTCCGGCCTTCCTTTTCGGACCGGGCATTGAGCCATTTGACTACATCATACCAGTTCACCGTCTGAACCGGATGATCGCCGGCCTCAGCCAACCCGGCGTTATCAAATTCATACCCGTGAGCCGCGGCCCAGTCATAAACCTCTTTCCACTGCCGGCCGGTGACCAGGTACTTCTCCAGATAGAAGGCGCCGACGAAAACCTGATGCACCGGAAGTTCGTCATTGTAGCTTTCTTTGTAAGGATCACCCATTTTGAACTCACCAGCCGGAATCAACACCATGTTGCCGGTCTGGGTAACGGGCGTCCCGGAGATTTGAGATACCTTGACACAGGCCGCGGGCGACAATATCAGAGCCGCTCCCGTCATCAAGACGGCGAACCTGACCAGGCCGGTTACCCGGTGTATTTTCATCATCAATCCTCACATTAGGAGCCGGATCCATGGACCCAATCGGCGGCCTGGTGAAATCCACCTGCCCTGCCCTTCACAAAATTTTCCCTTTTTTTTCAGCTCGATATTCCGTGCTCCATTTCTGAACCATTTCCTGGGCTTGTTTAATAGATATGGGCTCAATGGCGCCGTTGACAATGGATCCATGAAAGGGGACGCTTTTTTCCTCCGGGGAAAGCCAATATGCGGTACTCCCCACGATATTGGGAGTATCCCGAAATGCCAGATAAGTTCCGGTCTTGGTGACGATCCAGATGAATTCTTCTTCACGCTCTAGAATGGCATTATAGTCAAAAGTTACATCGCTGGTGACTATTTTTTTTTCTGCGATTTTCTCCCAGATCCCCTTGGCCGTTTCCTTCATTCGTTCATAGAGTCTCTTCTTGGCTTCGCTCATATTGGCTCCTTTTTGTCTAAGGGTTGGACAAATCTTTCTGTCGGAATCTTGCCGGCGGTTCCGGCCCCGTTAAAGGTTGACGAATGGTCCCGCTTTGTCATCACGAATGAATGTGAGGAATTTTAAGACTTGTCGCTTCGCCTGGAACGACAAAGGAGATTGTGGCTTGATTACAGAAGGTGATGGTGCTATTCTCGGATTGATCGGCTTGTATCCGGTGCACGGTAAGACTGCGGCCTGGACTGGAGTCCGCCTCACCGTCTGAACTCTGATTAAGCTGATTGGCTGATTTAGTATGAGGTTTGCGGCTTAAAGGCCAAACACAACCCCACGGCCGACCCGGCAGCCCAACACGAGGGTATTCTGCCTTAATCACGGCTCAGACAATCAACATACCGAAATACCAGATATATTGCTTTAATTCAACAGCCTTGGGCCAGGTCGGATGGATGGAGGATTTGGTCAGCTTACGATTTATTAAGATTAATTGTATGATATTACAATAGAAATGTCAAGTGCTTTTTCCCGGCAAAGGCTTTGCGACCAATTTGTGCTAATTTTTTTAAAATAGACAATTCCAAACAAGCCCCAACGGGGCGCTCTAGGTTAGCCCAGCGGCAACGCCCTGGGAAATACGGCAAGTTACGTATTGGCAAGATGGTCAGGTGGTCGGCCCGCCCCCAAAGTCATTTCCTTTGAATGGGATATCCGGCTACGGCTGAAGTACGGATTCCCGGTAATTTTATGTGACCATTACATGGTATTTCATATAGTCGCCGCCCATACCCAGGGCGCTGCCCCAATGCTGTTGAATTAAACCAAATTACGCACGCTTTATTCATAAAATAGCCAATTCCAAACAAGCCCCGGAGGGGCGCTCTATGTTAGCCCATGGCAACGCCCTGGGTATGGTACGAGGCCCTTATAAAATATAATATAACCACATATAAAACCATCGGCAATGCATTATTTGGGCGGTGGTTAGACATCCATTTCATCCTATGCGAGACCAAAAGGATATCCACAGGCAGGGGTACATAACCAGGGGTAGACCGCTGAATCGTCGGGCGGTTTTATGTGACCATTACATGGTATTTCATATAGTCGCCGCCCATACCCAGGGCGCTGCCCCAATGCTGTTGAATTAAACCAAATTACGCACGCTTTATTCATAAAATGGCCCATTCCAAATAAGCCCCGAAGGGGCGCTCTAGGTTAGCCCAGGGCAGCGCCCTG
>JADFYC010000351.1 GCA_015233295.1 Deltaproteobacteria bacterium
TCATGGGTGTGGAATCGGATCGGATTGTGGTCAAGAAAGATCGCCAGATCATGATCGTCAAACTATTGGACGAAGAATATCCTGACTATGATTACGTCATACCCCAGATTACGGGCACTATTGTCAAGCTGAACCGGCACGAATTGCTTAACACCCTGCGCCGCGTGGCCATCTTTTCGACCGAAAAATTCAAGGGTATAAAGTTCTTTGTCTTGCCGGACAAGATTGAGTTTGTCTCTGAGAATCCGGAGTTGGGCGATGCCAAGGAATTCCTGGAAGTGGAGGTCGGCGAGGATATTTCTTTAGAAATCGGCTTTAACCCCAGGTTCTTTATTGAGGCTCTGACAGCCATGACCAGCGAACTGGTCAACATTAATTTTACGGCCACAGAGGGTCCGTGCATCGTGACTGGTGATAATGACCCAGGATATTTGAGCGTTATGATGCCCATGAAGATTTAGAGTCCGGACTTTAATTTTGATGGATCGGGAAGTAGTTGCTATGGATCATGAGACTGCCAAAAATGAACAAACCGGCTTGATTTCGGTCGGGTCACCCTATGAAGATGAACAAGACTATGGGGCCGACAAGATTACGGTCCTTGAGGGTCTTGAACCGGTAAGACTCCGCCCGGCCATGTATATCGGAAACACCGGGTTGGAGGGGCTGCATCACCTTGTTTATGAATTGGTGGATAACAGCATCGATGAGGCCCTGGCCGGATTTTGTTCAAAAGTTACGGTCATCATTCATTCCGACGAAGCCGTCACCGTAGAGGACGACGGCCGCGGTATTCCGGTGGAGATGCACGAGAAGGAAAATGTTCCGGCCCTGGAAGTCGTTTTGACCAAGCTGCACGCCGGGGGAAAATTCGACAATCAGACCTATAAAGTCTCGGGCGGGTTGCACGGGGTGGGTGTATCCGTGGTCAATGCCCTGGCCGAGTACCTGGAGGTAGAGGTCCGGCGGTCGGGGCAGGTCTATTTTCAGCGTTTTGAACGAGGGCCTAAAACCACCGAGTTGCAGGTTATCGGCAAGACCAATCGCCGGGGGACAAAGGTCACTTTTAAGCCGGATAAGTTGATATTTAATGATGTTTCTTATGTGTATGAAATTCTGTCCCAGCGGATGAGAGAACTGGCCTTTCTGAACAAAGGCGTCAGGATTGAAATCGAGGATGAGCGGGCCGGTAAGAAGAATGACTTCTTCTATGAGGGGGGAATCATTTCTTTTGTCGAGTATCTAAATCGAAATAAGGATACTATTCATCCGCGGCCGGTCTTTGTTAAAGGAGACAAAGATGACCTTTTGATAGAAGTCGCCCTGCAATATAATACCGGTTACACCGAAAATATTTTTAGTTTTGCTAATAACATAAATACACGTGAAGGCGGCACGCATTTGAGCGGATTTAAAGCCGGCCTGACTCGGGCGATCAACAATTATGTAGCCGAAATTCCATTGGGCAAAAACCTGAAAGAAAAACTGAGCGGCGATGATGTCCGGGAAGGGATAACCGCCGTTATCAGCGTCCAAATCCGCCAGCCTCAATTTGAAGGACAGACTAAGACGAAACTGGGCAATAGCGAAGTGAAGGGTTTGGTCGAGAACCTGGTTTATGATAAGTTGTCATTATTTTTAGAAGAAAATCCCGATGTGGCCAAAAACATCGTGTCTAAGGTGATTGATGCGGCCAGGGCCAGAGAAGCTGCCCGCCATGCCCGGGAACTGGCCAGAAAAAAAGGCATCCTGGCCGACAGCACCCTCCCGGGAAAGTTGGCTGATTGTCAAGAAAGGGATCCCGAGCTGACGGAAATTTATATTGTTGAGGGAGAGTCTGCCGGCGGCACGGCCAAACAAGGTCGCGATAGAAAATTTCAGGCCATTTTGCCCCTTAGAGGCAAGATTCTCAATGTTGAAAAAGCCCGATATGATAAAATGTTGTCCAGTGTGGAAATCAGGACCATGATCACCGCCCTGGGCACCGGAATTGGCGATGATGACTATAACCTTAGAAAGTTAAGGTACCATAAAGTCATTATCATGACCGATGCCGACGTGGACGGGTCTCACATCCGGACTCTGTTGCTGACCTTCTTTTTTCGGCAAATGCCTGACCTGGTGGAGAATGGCTACTTGTACATTGCCTTGCCGCCGCTCTATCGGGTGGCCACCAACAAAGATGTGGATTATATTCGAGATGAGAAAAAATTCAAAGAATTCCTGATGGCTCGAGCCAGCAAAAAGAAAAGTGTGACCATAGTCGATACCGGGATCAAGTTAAGCGGCCAAGAATTGGATGATCTTCTCAAAAAAATAATTAAATTTGAAGAATGCCTGGCCAGGATCATCAACCGGGGATATACTTATAACTTCGTGGAGATGTTGCTGGACAACGGCATCCATGACCGGGGGATACTGGCTGATCACGTTCGAATTATGGGCTTACGAGAGTTGTTGGAAGATGCCGGCTACACCATCCTGGAAATGCGGTTGGACGAAGAACATAACGCCTTTGATCTGTCCGTGGCCTCGGCTAAGGATGACAAGGAAAAATGCTGGTTGACCTGGAATTTTTTCGGATCGGCTGATTATCAGAACGCCAAAATATCCCGGGAGAGTATCATGAAGTATGGGCACGGTCCTTTTCGGGTGGCTGATGAGGGCTCGGGCGTCACCTTCCAAACCCGCGAAGAGTTGTTGGCTTATTTGTTGGAGGAAGGCAAAAAAGGATTGGTCATCCAGCGCTATAAAGGTCTTGGTGAGATGAATCCAGAGCAACTGTGGGACACCACCATGAACCCAGCCACCAGGTGTCTGCTCAATGTCAAGATCGGGAATTACGTTGATGCCGGCGATATCTTTACTATTCTGATGGGCGACAAAGTGGAGCCCCGCCGGGATTTCATCGTCCAACACGCCTTGAATGTGACGGAGTTGGATATTTAGTTGTAATTTCTTTTTACTCTTATTAGTCCTATGAGTTTGACTTCCAGGTAAACAACCTATGGAATTACTACAAAAAATAGATATCAACATCGAGGATGAGCTTAAGAAGTCCTACATGGATTACGCCATGAGCGTGATCATCGGACGGGCTATTCCAGATATCAGGGATGGCTTGAAACCGGTCCATCGCCGCGTCCTCTTTGCCATGCATGAACTTAAGAACGACTGGAACAAACCCTATAAGAAATCAGCCAGGGTTGTCGGTGACACGATCGGTAAGTATCATCCCCACGGTGACACCGCGGTGTATGATACCCTGGTGCGGCTGGCCCAGGATTTTTCCATGCGTTATCCCCTGGTTGACGGTCAGGGGAATTTCGGATCCATTGACGGTGATCCCCCTGCGGCCATGCGGTATACCGAAGTCAGGATGAGCCGGATCACCCATGAATTCTTAAACGACCTCGAAAAAGAGACGGTTGAGTTTAATCCCACCTATGACGGCAGCATGTTCGAGCCGGAAGTCATGCCCACCCGAGTTCCCAACCTGTTGGTGAACGGATCCTCAGGTATCGCCGTGGGGATGGCCACCAATGTGCCGCCGCACAACTTGGGTGAGATAATTGACGGGCTGGTGGCCCTGATCGACAATCCCGATATTAGCATCGTGGAACTAATGGATTATATTCCCGGGCCTGATTTTCCAACCTATGCCTACATTTATGGACGATCCGGCATCTATGACGCCTATTCCACCGGGAGAGGAATAATCAAACTCCGGGCTAAAGTGGAAGTGGAGAACACTGGTGGCCGGGACATGATCATCATCAATGAATTGCCTTACCAGGTCAACAAAGCCAGGCTCATTGAAAAGATCGTCGAGTTGGTCAAGGAAAAGAAGATTGAAGGCATCTTTGGCATCCGAGATGAATCGGACCGGCACGGCATGCGCGTGGTCATCGAGCTGAAAAAAGATGCTGTAGCCGAGGTCATCACCAACCAGCTTTATGCCTATACAGCCATGCAGGTAACCTTTGGGATTATCTTTCTGGCCATTGTTATTCGCAAGCCGGCGGTTCTTAATCTTAGACAGATATTGGACTTATTCATCAATCACCGGCAAGATGTGGTCATTCGGCGGACAAAATACGAT
>JADFYC010000352.1:0-2245 GCA_015233295.1 Deltaproteobacteria bacterium
CCTCATACGCCTCGATATACTCCAACATCTCCCCACAGCTCACAAATCGGTCATCCGGCCGCTTCTCCAAGGCCTTGTTGATTATCCCCCACAACGTCGCCGAGATCTCCGGCCGAAATTTTCGAATGTCCGGCGTCGGCTCCTGCACATGTTGTGTGTATATCCCGAATTCAGAATCGGCATTAAACGGAACCTGACCCGATAACATCTCGTACATCACAATGCCCATGGAATACACGTTCGTCCGGTGATCTATCTCCCTCGGCCTAGTTATCTGCTCCGGAGTCATATAATGCGGCGGAAACAGCCGCGTCCACAAGGGCTCCTCGATTGTTACCTTCGAGAGTTCTCGGAATAAAACAGCGCTCCCGAAATCCATCACCTTGACTATACCCGTCTTAGACACGATGATGTTCGACGGCTTCATGTTCCAATGAATTACGCCCTGGCCGTGGGCGTAATTTAATCCCCGCAATATATCTTTGGTTATCCCTAACGCCAGGTTTTCCTCTAACGCCCCCTGTTCCATGATCAACCGGTCTAATGTCAAGCCGTCGATATATTCCATCACCATGTACAGGCTGTCTTTTTCCTTGATGAAATCCGTTGTGGTCACGATATTGGGATGGTCCAGCCGTGCTTGAGATCTGAACTTATGCTCGAAGCGGTCTACAAGCCACCTATTATTATCTGATGCTATCTCCCCGAGAATTGTTTTCACGGCGAATTTCTTGCCGGTACTGATATGCTCCGCCAGGTACACCGCACCCATGCCGTCTTCGCCGATCTTCTTGATCAGATCGTAATCTTTAATCCTGGCCATCAGGACTTTTTCCTTTTTTAATGCGCTGTTGGTTTTGGGTTTCAGGACCCGGCGCCGGTGGCGACATAGCCGGGGCCGGGCCTCGACCGTTAAACGCCTCATTCTTCGGTTTGCCCTTCACCGATGGGGTAACTGCAGTATCGGGAGATCTTGGTGCAACCCCAGGTTCAGTCGTGGCCGACTGAGGCGCTGAACGCCCCGGTTGTTTTTTGGCCGCATCGACCGATTTTGTTGTATCCGGCTTCAAGACCTTTGTTAAATCCGGCTTCAAGACCAATAAAGAGGTAATCGCGCCCAAAATTACTCCAGCCAATCCCACGGCGGTCATCATTAAAACAACCTTTTTGGAAAAAACATTATTATTTTTCGGGGTCTGGCTCGGTCTTTCAAGACCTTTCTCCATCTTGGCATTATTAGAAGCAATTTTTTCAGGCGCCGCATCAATTCTAACCAGTTGGACGGTGACGTTGTCATATCCGCCTTTGGACCATGACGCCTCAATAAGACTTTTTAATGTTTTTTCAATCGATAAATAGGCCTCAATTTCCGGATCTTTGACGTAACCGCATAGCCCATCGGTACACAGGAGAAACACGTCACCGGTTTTGATGGGGATGGGCTGAGGCCGGAACTCCACCTGAACGGTTTTATCTTTGCCCAGGACGCGGGTGATAATATTTGAGTCCGGATGATCTTCCGCCTGCTCCGAAGTGAGAATATGATGATCCACCATTTCCTGAACTTTGGAATGGTCCTTGGTCAGTCTGGTCAACGCTCCGTCTCTAAATAGATAGATCCGGCTGTCACCCACATGGGCCACATGGACCAGGCCATCCGGTGTTAGAGCCAAGACCACCACCGTGGTGCCCATCTTATGATAGCGGGGGTCATTTGAATGGCCCAGGTCATAAATCTGGCTATTGGCCTCGGAGATGGCTGACTCAAGTAGTTCCGGGATGGAAGTTTTTTTATCCAGGCAGCGTTCCTTGATCACTTCATTGGCCATTTCCGCGGCTTTTCTACCGCCCGCTTCACCACCCATGCCGTCGGTCACCACAAAAAGTTGACCCCAGGCCATTTTATGCCAAGCAAAATAGTCCTGATTTTCTTCCCTCTCCACACCGACATCCGTGGCCTGGGCGATAGTTATCCTGATATCCTGGCCTAACTGGGCGGTGTTTTTAACTAAGTAATCAATTTTTTGTTTCATTAAAGGCTCCAGTGGTTAAAAGATAGGCGTTCATGGTCGCGCCAGGCGCGCCACCGGCTGTTGATTACGGCTCCACTTTAACCAGGCGGAGGATAGTCTGGCCGGTGGTAATCTCATCAAAATTAGCCAGTTCCACATCGCCGTCCACATCTTGGCCGTTCACAAAAGATCCGTTGGTGGACAAGTTATCCCGAAACAAGAATTTTCCCCGA
>JADFYC010000352.1:2274-3580 GCA_015233295.1 Deltaproteobacteria bacterium
AGGTTATCCCCCGGGATGGAGATATCCGCACTGTTGTCACGGCCGATAACATAGCGGCCTTCTCTGAGCTCAAAATAGGAGCCAGCTGGATCCAAAGCGTAACTGACTAAAAAACCCACCAATTTATTCTTTTGTGCAGATGCCGCCTGGGGTTTGTCGCTATCAATCGAGGCGACGATGGTCCGCCCCCGTTTACTTGGCCCTGGTCTTGGGTCTGGACTGACTGGAGGCGCTGATGGCTCCATTGGCCGCTCAGGGTCTGGACGACCCGCCGCTTGCGGCGGTTGATTGTACTCGGGAACGGTTTTTCTTCTGGCGGGACTGTTAGCTGAGCTGCCGACATAAACAGCCTGTTCTCCATAGTCCGGGACTGTTTCGCGGTTGGCCATGGCAGCCTCGGCCGGGCTCTTCCGGTCTCCCCCGGCCACATTGGGAGAATTGACCGGCGCCTTGCAAACCGGGCAAACGGTCCATAGGGCGTCCATGATATGGCCGTTTGGGCAACAGCGTGACTCAGCCGATTTGGGCAAAGGGGTTCGGCAGGACTTGCAAAATTTAACGCCATCGGCATTAGGGGTCTGGCATTTCGGGCAATTAACCATGATGTATTCTCCTGTTGTTATATTTTTTCAGGTGTCACGCTAATTACATTGATTCAATTGTTTTTGACAATTTGCATGCATCCTCAATAGATACCCAGCCGTTTTTTGGGGTCCAGGCTGGCGGCCTTTTGGATAGAGCCGCTCCGGCAAGAAAAACAACACAAATGGCGCTGATTAAACCGATTACAGGGTGATTCAACATAACTTTCACCTTTCTTAATGCAGGGGTTAGAATACGAACGGTCTATGGTCTCTCCTTGTAAGTCACCGTTCTTAACCATGATCAGAATCGTCAGGGCTTTCACTGCCTTTTCGGCGCCGCCTAATCTTGGCTTTCTACTAAAGTAAGTTCCAGAGTTGAAGACTTGCCATCTCTAAGTATCTCAACACTGATCCTTTTTCCGATAGGCATTGAGGCCAACAGATGGGGCAGTTCGCTTGTCTCATTAATGTGTTTTCCGTCGAAGGTAAGAATTACATCATCTTGTTTCACCCCGGCCTTTTCAGCCAGACTGCCCTTAAACACTTCGGTCACCAGAATTCCTTTGGGTTCTTTAAGATTGAATTTTTCTGCCAGTTTGGGAGTGACTGTCCCCATGGCAATGCCAATCCTTAAAGTAGGCCTCACAAGGCGGAAGCCGACGCCGTTGCTCCGGTAGTTGGGGGTGTTGACGCCTCGGAAGGCGCAGCGCAGTTTCTTCGGG
>JADFYC010000352.1:3672-4097 GCA_015233295.1 Deltaproteobacteria bacterium
AGTGCTGGCTATAAGCATCTTTGCTATATATATCCTGACACCACTCAAAGACATTCCCGCTCATGTCATATATGCCCAACCCATTTGGCTGCTTTTGTCCCACCGGATGCGTAGATTTCCCGCTATTATCAGCATACCAACCAACATTATCCACAACATTTCCCCCAGCGTACCTCTCCCCCAAACCGCGGCTCCGGCAGGCGTACTCCCACTCCGCCTCGGTCGGCAATTGAAAATAATAATTACCCCGCTTCCGTTCATTCAACTTCGAGATAAACTCTTTAACATCATTCCAGGATACTGTTTCCACTGGATAATCATCACCTTTTTTGAACTTAGACGGATTACTCCCCATTATTTGCGTCCACTGGCCCTGGGTCACTTCAGTCTTCCCTATCCAGAAGCCGTCAACACATGCCGAATGG
>JADFYC010000353.1 GCA_015233295.1 Deltaproteobacteria bacterium
ATTGAGGAGATACTGGAAAGCGCCAGGGAAATCAAACAAAGTGTTGATGAATCCGTCCAAAAGATCGATGGATTGTTGGCTTTCTGTCTGGAGCAGAAACTCAAACCGGAACCAGTTAATTTAAATGAAACTATCTCGGAAGTAGGGCGGGACTTGATGACGAAAGTGGACAACGCCATAAACCTGGTTATTTTACCTGTAGAAGGGCTTGATCCGGTGTTTGCCGACCCGAGTTTGATCAGGCAAAGCATTATGAATCTGGCCTTGAACTCGATTGACGCCCTGGCTAAGAAGGGGGTCGGCACCCTGACCATTAGTACTGAAAACACGGCTATTAACGAGAGCCTATCCGGCGGAGTGGGGGAAGCGCTAGCGCGGAAATTTGTCACCGTCTCGGTGGCCGACACCGGGGCAGGCATTGATCCTGAGATCATGCCCCATATTTTCGAGCCGTTCTATACCAGCAAAGGGTTTGGGGGGATAGGGTTGGGCTTGTCGTTTGGTTATGGGGTGGTCAGGCAACATGGGGGGTGGATCGAGGTCGACAGCCGGCTGGGCCAAGGCACCACATTCAAAGTTTACTTGCCGGTCTATGCGGCGGCTGAGGAAGCCGGAAAAGACGACCGGGACCAAGATTCTATCCCTTTGGTTTAAGGTCCCTGTTGCTGGTTGCTCGCAATTCGACCTGATACCGGATCGGATTGACGATTACTGGAGTCAACTTATGTCCAAGAAGAAGAAAAAGGCTGCCGGAAAGAAAAAGAAGCCGGCCAAGAAACCGACCTCGAATACCCAGGGACGGAGCTGGGCCGCTTCCGATCCGGAATTCGATGCCTTTATGGATTTGATGGACCAGCCGATGATGGACGACCTTGAACCACCCGAAGGTTTTCGGGAGGTAGGTCTGACAGTTGCCATCGGGGAGTTCGGTAAACCGATCATGGACCTGATCGACCCGAACGACCGGAAGGGGATCAATAAACTTATAGAGGTTGTGACGGCCATCTGGACGTATTCCATCCTCATCCAAGACCCGGATAATGAGTTGGATGCTGTTGCAGACGCAGGGCCTATCATAAAGATTATCAAGAAGCAGTTGAAGCTTGATCATGACCAGGCAACTGAATTGCTCGACATGATGCTCGATCGAAAGGAATACCTGTTCCCCTCGGATATCCAACCCGAATCCGGCTCGGTCTTGTTTCTAAGAAAAGAAGGCCCTATTCATATAGCTGAGTTTGACTATTCAAAAATAAATATCCTGAACAGCCCGGCCGCCCAGGCGGAACCGGATGCCAACCTGGTGTCGATGATAAACCAGATTGACCAGTACATTTATGACCAGGCCGAGTATGATGACTGGGAGTCTTACTTCGTCGACATGGGCACGGAATGCATCGGCCTTTTTTCTATTTGGGTTGAAGAAACCGGACTACTTGAATCTTATGATGAATTTGGTTCTTATGCGGTGTTGTTTCTATATTTCATATACCAGGATGAACATCCCGAAGAGGTTGTCTTCAAATCTGTGTCTCCGGCTCACTTGGAGGAATTTCTGTTTGGTTTCGTCTTACGTGAGGTAACGATCAAACCCGAACAATATGTCAATATCCCGCCGGCTTTGAAGCTGTTCTACCGGTTCTTATCCGAAAAAGGTTACCTGGATGATACCCAATCAAAATCCATAATCAAGTACATAGATGATTTGGAACCCGATTATCTGGACAAACTGAGAAGAAAATTCGGTTGAAAGGTACGTCACCCGGCTATTATGACTTGAACCTTTTATCCCGGACCGAGATCGGAGAACGCATGGATACCGGCTTTTCAAAAACCGAAGGACTGGCCGCAGATGTGGGACCGGTAATGCCGTCTGTCGGTCACCAAGATAGTCCTGACCAGGGGCGTCTGCCGGCCCGGGACGGGATTCGGCTCGGATACCATTGGCTGTGTCTCCTGGCCATATGCCTCGCCGGCGCATTGGTTTATGCCCAGACGCTCCACTATCCTTTTGTTTTCGATGATGATTACATTGTCCAGAACAACACCCACATCCGGATCAACCATCTCAGCCTTCAGGAACTTTCCAACGCCGCATTCAAGACCCCCGTCCCCAATCGGCCGTTGGAAGGTTTCACCTTATCCCTTAATTACTACTTCGGAAAATACGATGTTACCGGCTATCACTTGACCAACATCGCCATCCACCTGCTGGCTGGAATGCTGGTTTATTTTGTCTCATTCCTGACTTTCAGGCGGATGACGGAGATTCCGAACCAGGCTTTCCCTCCTCCCCACGGTTCCCGAATTCTGGTCATGTCATTAATCGCCGCCCTTATCTTCGTCACCCATCCGGTCCAGGTCCAGGCCGTGACTTACATCAGCCAACGCATGACCAGTCTGGCCACGATGCTGTATCTGTTGTCCCTACTGTGTTATATCGTCGGCCGCGAATCGGTCGTCGGGTGGCAACGAAGAACCTGGTGGGCGGGATGTCTAATTTTTGGGGCCCTGGCTTTCGGGTCAAAGGAGATCGCGGCCACTCTCCCGGTGGTGATCTTCATTTATGAGTGGTTTTTTTTTCAAAACTTGAGTTTCAATTGGCTCAAACGAAGTTTCAAATATTTGGCCATTCCGGTGGTTGTACTGGTGCTGCTGACCGTCATTTTTTCAGAGGGGAAGCTACTCCATAAATTTACGTCGGAGGCCTACCCGATCCTTTCTTGTCCCACACCTGCCTTTACGGCTTGGGAACGGGTGATGACGGAATGGCGGGTGGTTCTCTTCTACCTGAGCCTGCTTTTTTATCCACACCCGCAAAGACTCAATCTCCTCCATCCGATAACCGTGTCTCATTCTTTGTTCGATCCCATCACCACTTTTTTATCTCTTTTGGCTATCCTTGGATGTCTCAGCCTGGCCCTGGCCGCGGCCCGGCGGCATCGGTGGTTGTCATTTTGTATTCTATGGTATTTTATCAACTTAGTTATTGAATCTTCGGTCATTAAGCTGGAGTTTATTTGTCAGTACCGGCTTTACCTGCCCCTGGTCGCCCTGGCCGTATCTTTGCCATATTTGATTTATCGCTTGACCTCAAAAATGGTTGGAGTGGGAGTGATTATTTCCGGGGTGATTATTGTCGCCCTGGGCTTTAGCACTTACTCCCATAATCTGGTTTGGCGGGACAACGTCACCCTCTGGAGCGACGTCGTGTCCAAGAATCCGTTGAGTCACAATGGACACAGCGACTTGGGGGTCGCTCTAATAACACAGGGTAACATCCGGGAAGCTACCAGTCACCTTCGACAGGCCTTGCAGTTGAAGCCGGATTTTGCCAATGCCCACATTAACCTGGGTCTGATACTGGCTGAACAGGGCGATGAAAAAGCGGCAATTGAACACTATTCCAAAGCCTTAGACTCCAACCCGAGGCTTGCCAAGGCTCACTACAACCTGGGGGTGGTTTTAGCCAAGCAGGGAAAGGTTGAGGAATCTTTGAACCATTTTTATCAGGCAGTAAAATATGAGCCGGACAGTCCTTATACCCATTACAATCTGGCCCAGGCTCTGGCCGAGCAGGAAAAGACGGCTGAAGCCGGTAACCATTATGCTGAGGCTATCCGGTTGAACGAGGATTTTGCCGAAGCCCACAATGGCCTGGGGGCCATCTATGAGCGGCATGGACAGACGGCTAAGGCCATGGACCACTACTTAACAGCTCTGCGGATCGGACCCGATAATCCTTATACCAACTATAACCTGGGCCATCTCTTGGCCGAAAGCGGTCGGATGACTGAAGCCCTGGGTTACTTGTTCGAGGCGGTCCGGGCCAAGGCCGATTATGTGGAGGCCCAAAGCAAATTGGAAGACATTTTGGCGGATCCCCGGAGTACGGAAGAATGCATCAGATTTTTTGCTCAGGCAATCCAACTTGAACCGAATAATGCCGATGCCCACTATTTTTTGAGCCTGGCCCTGGTCAAATATGGAGATACCGACAGCGGGGCCGGGGAGGCCGGCGAGGCATTGCGCCTGAGACCCGGTTTTGCCGAAGCTCATAACAGCTTAGGCGCCGCTTTGCTTGGCCGCGGTG
>JADFYC010000354.1 GCA_015233295.1 Deltaproteobacteria bacterium
ACCGTTTCGTTTATCAATACCGGGGTGCCTCATGCAATCATCCTGGTGTCCGATATTGATGCGGCTAAAGTCAAAGAAACGGGTCGAGAGATCCGCTTTCACCAAGATTTCGCCCCGGCCGGGACCAACGTGAATTTTGTCTCGGTGCTGGACCCCCATCATATCCGGGTGCGAACTTATGAGCGGGGGGTGGAGGATGAAACTCTGGCCTGCGGGACTGGATCAACGGCCTCAGCCTTGATCACCGGTCTCAAAGGCCTGGTCAAGTCGCCGGTGGCGGTGACCACTACCGGGGGTGAAATCTTGACCGTTCATTTTACCAACGACGGAAGCAAAGTGACTGATCTGAAATTGACCGGTAGTGCTCGGGTCGTTTATCTGGGTAAGTTCACTCATGAAACAGTCTTTGCCCCCTGATGTCCGGTGACGGACACAAAAATATGAATACAAACAGCACCGCCCAGAGAGTCCACGGAAGAAACGCGTGAGCGTTGTGCTGTTTTTTAGGAGGATATTATGATTAGCGGCGCCATGGTGGCCATTGTGACACCATTCAAAAATGGGCAGCTCGATGAGGACGCCCTGCGGGCCTTGATTGAGTTTCAACTTGAAAACGGGACCCATGCCATTATCCCCTGTGGGACCACCGGTGAGTCGGCGACCCTCTCCCATGCCGAACACAAGAGGGTGGTGGAAATCACCATTGAGCAGGTCAAAGGCCGCATTCCGGTCATAGCCGGGACCGGTTCCAATAATACGGCCGAGGCTCTGGAATTGACTAAACACGCCAAATCAGCGAAGGCCGATGCAGCTCTGATGATCACCCCGTATTACAACAAACCCAGTCAGGAAGGCCTTTACCACCACTTCAAAAAAGTGGCCACGGAAGTGCCAATCCCGATTGTCCTTTACAATGTCCCCGGACGGACCGGTGTGAACATGCTCCCGGAGACGGTGGCCCGTTTAGCCGAGATTGATAATATTCAGGGCATTAAAGAAGCCTCCGGAGATATGGCCCAGATTGCCGAAGTAATTCGGGTTTGTGCCGGAAGACTGAATGTCGTGTCCGGTGATGATTTTATCACTTTGCCGGTGTTGGCGGCTGGGGGCACCGGGGTCATCTCCGTGGTGTCCAATGTGAACCCCAAATTGATTTCCTGCCTGGTGGATGCCTATAATCGAGGCGATTTGCTCACGGCTAGGGAATTCTATCTTAAATCTCTGCCGCTATGCCGGGCTATGTTCTTAGAGACCAATCCGGTGCCGGCTAAAACAGCCCTGGCCCTCATGGGCAAGATCGGTCCGGAGGTCAGACTGCCGCTGTGGTCCATGACCTCGGCCAATCAGGAAAAACTAAAAGGCTGTTTAAGAGAGTATCAGTTGCTCTAAGATAATCTTTTGAAACCATGAACTCATCGAGACGTGCCCCACGGCGCGTCTTCGAGTCTTCTCCCTAAGAAAATCTTCTTACCGGCTCAAGTTAGATACTTTGAGAGCGGCTGGTGATCAGGAGGCTGATATGGTGAACGTTATTTTGGCTGGGCCGTGTGGTCGGATGGGTGTTCGGATTGCCACCTTGTTACTCGAAGAACATGATATCAAGCTCACCGCGGCTTTTGAAAAGGCCGATCATCCGGCCGTGGGCGAAGACCTGGGAGACAAGTTGGCCCTCTCGCAGTATTGGCAGATGACTATCTCCGGTGAACTAACCAAGGTAATCGACCAGGGAGACGTGATTATCGACTTCACGCATCATACTGCTTCCCTAGAGAATTTGCGGATAGCCGCGGCCGCGGCCAAGCCCATAGTCATCGGCACCACCGGCTTCACTGAAGCAGAAAAGGCCGAAGCCGCACAATTGGCCACCCGGACTAAGGTGGTTCTGGCGCCTAATATGAGCGTCGGCGTCAACCTGATGTTTAAACTGGTCTCGGATATGGCCACGATCTTGGATGACAGTTACGACGCGGAGATCGTGGAGATTCATCACCGGTTAAAAAAGGACGCGCCCAGTGGTACGGCGATGAAACTGGCCGAGGTCCTGGCCGAAGCCAGGAAGGTGCGACTGGCCGACAATGCCGTCTATCATCGCCAGGGAATGACCGGAGAGCGTCCCGTGGGGAAAATCGGCATCCAGACCTTGCGGGCGGGGGATGTCACCGGAGAGCACACTGTTATCTTCGGAACCACCGGAGAGCGCCTGGAACTCACCCATAAAGCCCACAATCGGGACAATTTCGCCAAAGGGGCCATCAGAGCCGCCAAATGGATCGTGAACCAACCCCATGGCCTGTACGACATGATGGACGTGCTTAGCCTGAGATAAACACTCCGCTTGCATCACGGACTTTCCCGTTAAATATCCCCGTCCAATCGAATCCACCTTGCGAAAGGAGCGCCATGAAACAAATCAACCTTATATTATCAATCGGATGTCTGGTTCTGTTAATAATGACGCCCGGATTCAGTCAGGCCGGCTCAAATGGCTCGGCGGACGTCTCACCGGACAACGCGCTGGTCAGCCAGGGTCGAGTGACCGCCTTTAAGGCCGCCCTCGATGCGGATAATCTCAAAATCGCCCAAGGTCGGCTTATTCCCCCTGCGACGCTTGATCTGGCCTGCCAGGGAGTGATTATCTCTTGCAACGGCAACAACTCCAGTAATCCCTATATGATCGCCAGTGTGCCGCCCGTCGGTTATACAACCACCGAAAACCCGCCGTTAAGTTTCTATATGCGCCCCGATGAGGCCATAGTCATCATTGGGCGGACTCCGCCTCCGGTCTCTTATTTTAGTTTTCGGAGTTTCGTCTTCAACCGTTGGGTGCCCCAAGAAGATATCCGTCACAAGATGTTTAACAGCCTCGGCGACCCCCACAACATGCTGACCATGAAGACGGCGGGCGACCAGGCAGGAAACCCTTATGGCCAGGGTTACGTCCTTATCTCCGTGGCCGACAAGGGAACCGAGGATCGAATCCGTAAGGCCCTTAAAAGCGCCGGCATCCCGGACAGCATAATAAATACGGACGTGATTTCTCCAAATATCGTCAAGCTGAACTCCGATATTGATACCACCAAGGATGATTCAATGATAATTCTTCACCGACTGGCTCTTTGGCAGTACGGCTATGAGCAAGCCGGCCAGGATTACCTGGACAATCCAACAGCATATGTGTTCCGAGTTACGCCAGACCCGAAGACTGACAAAGCAAAATATAGCCCTCTGCCGGTCGAGAAGCTTCGGCCCCGCGGTACGGGCCTGACTGAAATGGACCTGACGCCGGAGGTGGAAACTCTGCGCCAGGCCATCCTGGCCAAATATCCGGGCACGAGTGCGGACGAACTTCGGCCGGCCACCTGGCTGGAGGAGAGCTTAGACGCTTTCCAGAGGAACGTGGATACCCTTGGTGAGAGCCGGGACACGGTTTACCTGCGTAATGAAGGTAACTTCAGCCTGGCCGATGACGAATTTTTGATCGTATACGGCGTAAACCATGAAGCCACCGGCAAGGCCACCTACTCCAATTTCACCGTTTACGACGCGTGTAAGGCTTGCGGTGTTGAAAGCGAGAATAGCCGCATGCTGGCGGGCAGCGCTTTAGACTACTTTGTCGGCAACCCCAACTTGCCGCCCCATGTGGACAAACTCTATGCCTGGAAAGTAGCTCGGGACTGCAAAGGCGACCCACACTGCACTACGGTCCAGACCGGCAATTGTCCCTTAGCCATCGAGAAGACTGGCCAAATGTTCATCGGATTCAGGGCCTACGTGGAACCGGCCACCAAAATCGGACCGGCATTTACCGAGATTATTTTTGACCGAGTGATTCGCTTTAGCCCCACCGGGCCGGTGATCAGCAAGATTGCGGTGGTATCCAAGCCATTCGTTTCGACGGATCCCCCTCCCTCCGTTCCGGCCGGTACTCCAGTCAACATCTCATTCCACGTAGGCAGCGCCGAAAGCTCCGACAGCACCTGGACGGCAACGCTAAAGACCGACGACGGATGTGGCGTATTGTCACCATCCTCCGGGGTGGTAACCGGCGGCAGCGGTGACATCTCTGTCACTCTAACCCCTCC
>JADFYC010000355.1 GCA_015233295.1 Deltaproteobacteria bacterium
CTTTTCAAGGGCAATACCAATGATTTTGATACATTTGACAGCCAAGTAAAGAAGGCTGTGGAAGAATTTGGATGTCAGCGCGTCACATTTGTAGGTGATCGGGGAATGATCAAGAGTGGTCAGATCACTGAATTGAAGAATCATGATAAAGGATTGCATTATATTACGGCAATTACTAAGCCACAGATTGAAAAACTGATCAAAAATAATATCATTCAATTAGGACTCTTCGATAGTGAAATTTGTGAAGTGGTTCATGATGAAACGCGATATTTATTGAGACGTAATCCTATCAGAGGAAAAGAAATAGAGATTAACAGGCAATATAAGAGAAAGTCTATTGAACGATTAATACATGTTAAGAATCAGTATTTAGAGACTCATAGCAGAGCTTCAGTTGATAAGGCCATATCTGTAGTTAATGATAGAATAAATAAATTGAGAGTTCAAGACTGGATAAAGGTTGATTCTGATGGCATAACATTAAATATTCATGTTGATGATAAGTCATTGGCAGATAAATCTAGGCTTGATGGATGTTATGTCATAAAGAGTGATTTGCCGACAGAAATAAATAAGCAAGTTGTTCATGATCGTTATAAACAATTAGCAGAAGTGGAACACGCTTTTAGAGATTGTAAAACAATTATGTTGGAGATGCGACCATGGTATGTACAGACAGAAAAAAGTACAAGAGGTGCTGCCTTAGTTGTCATGTTAGCGTATTTAATAGCTAGGCATTTAGAAAAACTATGGACTGGCTTTGATTCAAGCGTTCAGGAAGGCATCTCACAATTATCAACATTATGTACAATGGAAGTTACGGTTAAGGGCAATGGTACTTGCAATATGATCCCCACTCCACGTGAAAATTCAAATAGATTATTGAAGGCTGCCAAAGTTAGAATCCCCGACGTCCTTCCCCATCTCGGTGTAAATGTACTCAGTATAAAAAAGCTAAGGAAGAGTGCAACAGATTAATTTTATTATTTTTTGATGCCTCAAACGCTCGTCCCTAAAATGGAACTTCCGTTACAGGCAAATACTTCGGCCAGTTCCGCCAGGTTCACAGTCCTAGCCAGTATCACAGCGATGAGGAATTGGACCAAGAAACTCACTCTCTGGGCCTGCCAACCCAGATGCTCCTTAAAGGCAGACTCTATCTTTTTGACTTCTTTCATAGCGCTATCTCCTTTGATTGGAAGTGATAGCGCATAAGATCATAATATTCTTATAAAGTCTAGTATATAGCATTAATATAGTCACCCGAACTTGAAATATAGCATTCCATCAAACTCGTGGCCTCAGCGCCAATAGAAAGATGCTGAATTAAAATGCTAGAAATCAAATTCTGACAACTATAAAAAGGAAGCAGATGGTTGGAAAGGGTGCTCTCGTTGAAGCAGACCTGTCGGATGAAATACGTCCCCACTTTCCCCGTTCTGGTTAAGGTTATCGACGATTATTACAAAGGCCGGAAGACTGACCTGCGCTTGGTCGCAAAATAGTATAAATTTAGGCTCTTACCCAGCGAACACGGATCAATTATTTAGTAGGTTTGATGAAAAATTGGCTGGAGATGATGATATGATGGCGAGACATGATCAATTCAGGCTTAGAGATAGGGTCTTCAGACGCATCCCATCGGAATCTTCAGCCAGGTTCCAAGAAAACCCTTGTAGGCGTTTCAAGATTTTGGTAGATAAGATATCTTGATAAGAATTTTTATGGTAATCCTTATCTTTTGCCCTTTCATGAATGGAGCATGCCATGGGGTTAGCTGTGGTCGGCGCCGGCTTCGGCCGCACGGGAACGATGTCTTTGAAGATCGCATTGGAAAAGCTGGGCTACGGTCGCTGCTACCACATGTCCGAAGTTTTGAAGTTCCATCCGAAGCATATGAAGTATTGGGCAGCAGCCCACCGGGGAGAACGGGTCGACTGGAACAGGCTGTTCGAGGGCTACCAGGCCGCGGTGGATTGGCCTTCCTGCGGTTTCTGGCGTGAGCTTTCACAATATTACCCGGAGTCCAAAGTTATTCTGACAAAGCGCGAGGCCAAGCAATGGCATGAAAGCGTCCTGCGCACGATCTACCCGGCATTTCTGGCCATGCGGGCGAGCGATGATGCCGGCTGGCGCGCCACCGCCGACTGGATCAATTTCATGGTATATCACGGTTTCTTTGATGATCGAATCGAGGACGAGACCCATGCGCTTCGCCTGTACCACGCCCATAACCAGGCCGTAGAACAAAGCGTTCCGAGCCATCGGCTCCTGGTCATGGACGGTGAACAGACTTGGGAACCGCTCTGTGGGTTTTTCGGCTGCCCGGTCCCTGACGAACCCTATCCGGTGCTCAATACGTCCGAGGAGTTCCTGGCAAACAGTGGTTCGACCGTCACTGGTTTCTCTTCCGGATAAGCTTCACGCCGGCCATGCTGGTTCCACACCTGCCAGGGAGATCCTTTCCGAAATATTCACCCTGAATATAGGAGAAGATGTCATGGTTTTATTAGCTATCCCCCATTGCCGCACTTTGTTTGCAGCATTTGCCGCTATTGCGCTTTTTATCTCTGCCCTTTCTTTTCAGCCATCACCTCTGTATGCCGGAGAAACCCCAGCCGGAGCAAACGCTGCCCCAAAACTTATTACCCTGATCAAACTCAACGACTTCTGGCTCTTTGAATCAGGAGAGGCTAGCTTTGTTGAAGGGCTCAAGATGTCCGGATTCAAAAAGGGCCGCGATTATATCCTGAAGACCAGATCCGCCCAGAACGACTTGCCCACCCTTGCGGGTATCATGGATGCTGCGGTAACCGATGGATCAGCGGCAGTGGTCACCATGGGGGGAGCGGCGCTTCAGACGGCCATCACTCGTTTGAAGGAAACGCCCGTCGTCTTCCAGATTGTGGATAATCCGTTTTCCATGGGTGCGGCCAAGACCGATACGGATCATCTTCCCAACGTCACGGGTGTGTATTTTCCTGAAGAGTCTTCAAAGGAACTGAAGATCAAGCTGGCAGGCTATATCCGCGCCCTTCAGCCCAAAGCCAAGACGCTGGGCGCCGTCTACACCATCGGATTTAAGAACTCCGAAACCCAGCTTAAGGGGATGAAAGAAGGAGCTGAAAAGTACGGTTTCAAGCTTGAGGCCGTAGGTGTCACCTCCTCCTCGGAGTTGTTCGATGCTTTGAATGTGCTGGCGGGCAAGGGTATCAAAGGATTTGTTCTGATTACGGGACCCATTCCCTTGGGAACGGTTCCGACGATCCGCTCCAGGATGGATGACCTCGGCATACCGCTCTACAGTACTTCGACTGTCCAGGAGAACGACGGCGTCCTGCTGTCTCTGGCTCCGGATTATAGGGTCCATGCCAAGACCTGCGGGAGAATGGCCGCGGAAATCCTCAGGGGAAAGAACCCGGCCGACATTCCGCTGGAAAAGCCCCAAACACCCATCCATCTGGTCGTGAACATGAAAGTGGCCCAGAGGCTCCACATCAGCGTCCCGAACGAAATCCTCCGAACGGCGACCGGAATCGTCAAGCCCTGAGCAGGACGTCAGGATCACGCGCCACAACGAAGAAGGTTCATCATGTTGATCTACCTTGGCGCTCTCGTACAGGGCCTTATCCTTGCTCCGCTGGCTCTGGGCGTGCTTGTGAGCTTCCGGATCTGCCGGGTGCTCGATCTGACGGTGGATGGTGCCTTCGCGTTTGGGGGTGCCGTCGCGGCATGCCTGCTGGTTCATAACGTTTCACCGTGGCTGGCCGCCGTGGCCGGTGGACTGGCCGGAGCCCTGGCTGGCTGCTGCTCGGGACTTCTCCATACCGGGTTGAAGGTGAATGCGATTCTTTCCGGTATTCTCACCTCGACAGCCCTCTACTCCATAACCCTCCTGACCATGGGCCGCGGCAATCTTCCCATTCCTTCCGAGGCCGGCTTTTCCGCCCTGGCGGAGAGACTGGGCGTTC
Organism: Deltaproteobacteria bacterium; assembly: GCA_015233295.1. GTDB lineage: Bacteria > Desulfobacterota > JADFXK01 > JADFXK01 > JADFXK01 > JADFXK01. Next base: position 3,975 of record JADFYC010000355.1, read on the forward strand.
TGTTGGCGGGAAAGCATATGGTCACCATCGAGGGAATCGGTCGGTTGGCGACGCGGGAATTCGGGATGCTGCTCCTGGTGGG
>JADFYC010000356.1 GCA_015233295.1 Deltaproteobacteria bacterium
GGTTAGGCGAGCACCAGGTTACAATGGACATAAAACGAATAGAAAAATCATTGGGTATAGCCATAATAGCCTACCTGGCCCTCATTCGAGCTCGCAAAGAGGACATAATACCAGGCCAACCCTGGAGTATCTTTCAACTAAAGAACAATTTCACCATGGAGGTACTCAACCACCAATTGAATCACACTTTGGAAAGGAAGTTGTATAGAGAGAGAACTGCCCAATTTTTAAAGGCAATCTAATTTGCACCAGTCGCTTTTGAGTAGATAATCATGCTCCGGTAAGAGAAGGAATAGGGAAAGGGGGGGTGGGGGCTATATTTTAAGAATCGTATTTCATTATGCGGTCAGAGAAGAGGGTACCCGCCACGATAAATTGGGTCAACTTGAATAGAGGGCGACAACTCATATATGTCCGGGTCTACGTGCACCGGCGACTCAACCTGTACCAAATAATATGGATCATTGGTAATAGCCGCTGGCGGATTTGTGGGGCCAACTGGGGCAAGTAATGGGGTGGGAGGATGAGGCGTGAGGCCCTTTTTCAAAGGAATATCAAGTCATCTTATGTCATCGGGTATGTAAGTGGATAGCCGGTGGTGGAGTATGGGCAGGACGGATGGTTGGAGTGAGGTTGAGGTGCTGAGTGGTTTGGTGCAAACCTGATACGATTATCAATAATAATATAATATGTTATCTTTGATCTATGATGCGGCTTGTACCTATCCAATCTGTATTGATTAATATCTTGTAATTTAGACATGTTATAATCATACACACAACATGTAGTGGCAGTAGTCGATCATGCACTATATGTTGCACTGCAACATAATTTTGGGACATGAGAAAAAAACTTGGGCTAATCTGTTTTTTTTTTGCTATAGTTCAGATAGGGTTTTGAAGGTGATCGTTTCTTAATTTGACTCCGGAGAAACTTCCTTGTGGTTCTGAATCTGAACACCGGGATGACTCCCGGCTCCATTCTTGGTACAAACTTGGTACAAAAAGAATTAGCGCTGGCTGCGCATATTGCGCCTACCTGCGCTAGTTGTGGATTGACCAAAGTTGGGTTACAGGCTGAAATTAAAGGAAAAGGCTGAGATATCCGATTATTGTGATTTGGTGCCAGACCGGGTTCAACTCCCGCCGCCTCCACCAATTAGCCGACAAAATTATTACAGAAAAACAGGGGCTTAGCTTAGCGGCTATGTCCCTGTTTCTGCTTCAGCGCAAATTTGGTGCAAATCCTTCGCCCGCTCCCCTAAGTTTGAATAGTCATTTCGTCTGGTCCTGCCGGCGGCTGATAACTGCATTCCCCAAATTAACTTCCGCCGGCCTTCTTGTAATTCTTGATATGATATGAGTTCAATACTTCTCGTGAAGCATCTGAAGAGATTCATAACCCGCCATTTGTCGGACCCAGACCAGGCGGTGGATTTTGGATAGGATATAAGTTTAGTTGTTGACAAGCCGGCCAAAAGGCGTTAGAATATCACCAGGTGAATCTTGTCCGGCCCGCTTCAGACAGGCGATGTCCGACTCCGCCGTGACATAAGGCACCGGCTTTACTGTCTTTCTCAACATATAGCTTACAACCACGGCATCTTCATAAAGGTATTGCGCCCGTAGCTCAGTTGGATAGAGCGTCGGACTTCTAATCCGTTGGTCGGGTGTTCGAGTCACCCCGGGCGCGCCAGATAAATCAAGGACTTAAGAATATAACTCTTAGGTCCTTTTCTATTTTGCAGCACTCTTGCAGCACTGAAAAATAAATTCAGATCCAGCTCCATAGAGGTCATCCGCCGCTCTGATACCTCATCTTCGACGCCTCTCCTCCGGCCATTCCTCCGCAAAATATTCCCATAGTCGTCCCGCCGACAGTCATTTAAATTGTCTTCGAAGGTCTGGTGATCAACGCCGTGCTACCGGAATATCGATGTCTGCCTCAGGAGTTGACCTCGTCCGAGCATAGGAGACTTCGGTTGTCGCCCACTCTCTGGCAACAGTTGCCAATGTGCCTGAAGTTGGCACCCGCTCAGCACTCTTACCAAGTGACAGACAGTTCGGCATAACAACAAACGATTGCCTATGATTTGCCACCGTCAAGGGCAAGTTTCCATCCTAGGGTTCGGGTTTATAAACGAAAACGATCGCAAGAGACCTTCCCGTGAGTGTGGAGAGAGAATCACTTTCGTCCTGGTGACCTGCTTCCATGGATAAGCTGGGCAGAAAATGGTGATTCGGCATACTTCTTGCTTTTTACCGGCATATCATATCTCAGCTCAAACGGCCTATTTCTCAGCGGTGATAATGGGTCAGGGAGGTGCACTTGAACTGAAAGCCAAGATATCTAATTTATTGAGATCAGTGTTAGTCCAAAACCTATCCTTAAGACATCATATTCTGCCATCATATTCTGCCGCATGACCCCAGAAGCAAAAAACGAATTTGCATCATCCGCTTAATACCTTGAATTATATGAACGCTCATGGTAAAGAAACAAATTATCTCCCCGTCTTTGAGTCATCATGGCAATTTAGTCCAACCAGACACGATAACCATGCATTTATTTGGCCAACAATATCCATCTGCATCAAATAGAACGTTGCCGCCAGCGTTGGCGTCTTGACAAAGAACTTATAGCTACAGGGGGAATATATGAAACTGAGATACATGTTAACCGTTTTGTACTGTATGACGGGACTTCTTTCAGCCTCCCTCGTGGTTGGAGACGAACTGGCCAATCCGCCGAACCCGGCGAGTCCCAGCGCCGCCCAGACGTCCCGGTCCGATGCGCCTCCTTATCCAGCCCAGCTTCCCCAAACCGGGCAGACCGCGTGCTACAACAAAGATGGAGGTACGATCGACTGCGCCAATACCGGTCAGGATGGAGACGTACGAGCCGGCATACCCTGGCCTAACCCCAGGATTACCGATAATAACGACGGCACGATTACCGACAACCTGACCGGTTTGGTCTGGATCAAGGATCCCGGGGGGCTGACTACTTGGTTCTTGGGCCCAAGCGGTAATAATGGAGCAACCTGGCCCTCCGCCCTCCTACTGGCCAGCCAATTATCCAGTGGCAGTTGCTGTGGCTTGTCCGACGGCTCCAAGGCCGGAGATTGGCGCTTGCCCAATATCAACGAGCTGAGGAGCTTGATAGATTACAGTGCATCTTGGCCTGCTTTGCCCACATCTATTTCCTCCTATTTCTGCAGTGTTTTCTGCGATCCGGGGTACTACTGGACTAGTACTGTCGCCCAAGACAATCAGGCTTACGCCTGGGCCATGGAACTGCGCGATGGCATCACAATGGATTTCGATAGATACACCAGCACCCAGCATGTCTGGCTGGTTCGGGACGGCTCTGGAAAACATACAATCTCTTTGCCCAAAACCGGGCAGACCCAATCCTTCAACCCCGGTGATGACGGCGCCCGGCAAAAGGGCGTGGCCTGGCCCAATAACAGGTTCACCAACAACGGCAACGGCACGGTGACCGATAACCTGACCGGCTTAATCTGGCTCAAAGATGCCGGCTGTTTTGATGGACCATATGTTAATGGATACAAGATTGGACCGACCTGGACCGACGCGATGGTGGCAGCCAATGGACTGGGCAATAAAGATTGCGGCTTGAGTGATGGCTCTAAGGCTGGTGACTGGCGCCTGCCCAATATCAGCGAGTTGAAGAGTCTGATAGATCACAGTCAGTGTTTTCCAGCGCTGCCGACGGATAATCCTTTCACTGGTGTGCAGTGGGACAGGTACTGGTCCTCTACGGCCGATGCCAATCAACCCAGTGCGTCGCGGATCATCGATCTGGGAGTCACCACTATAGGTTTTGATTTTAAATTTGTGGATATGGACCGCCACCACTTCGTCTGGCCGGTACGCGGGGGACAAATCGGGGCTTCGGGGCCGGTGATAGTTTCTTTTAGCCCGAAAAACGGCGGCTCAGGGACGATAATAACCATTAAGGGAACCAATCTTCAAGATGCCTCCGCAGTGACCTTTGGAGGCAAGGCGTCGAAATC
>JADFYC010000357.1 GCA_015233295.1 Deltaproteobacteria bacterium
CAACTTTGACCCTCGTAACCTCCAATGGCAATGGCGTCTCTCAGACATCAAAAAAGCGGCCATCACGGATAACATGGTGGATTTATTGGTGACCAGGTTTGAGAATATCCCGGTCGCAACCAAACACGTTTTAAGTCTGGCCGCTTGTCTGGGCGTGACCTTTGATATCAAGACGCTGGCCACGTTAAGCGAACAATCTCCGGTGGTCGTCTGGCGGATCTTGGGGCCAGCCATTCAGGCCGGATTTATCCAATCGGTCTCGGAAATGACTACCTGGGACGCCGACGATGAGGATGCCTCCCTGGTCGGTTTGGGCTACAGATTCGTTCATGACCGGGTCAGACAGGCGGCGTACGGTCAGATGGCCGAAGACCAGAGGAAAGCCGTTCATCTTCGGATAGGCCGGCTGTTGTGGTCGGAAACGGACCAAGGTAAACAAGAAGAAAGATTTTTTGAATTAGTGGATCATCTGAATACCAGCCGCGACTTGATTACGGATAACCTGGAACTGATTGGCTTAGCCGAACTGAATTTAAGCGCCGGTAAAAGAGCCAAGCGGTCTGCGGCGTTTGACGCGGCCTTGGAATATCTTCTACTTGGACTGGCTTGTTTGCCCGAAGACGCCTGGGAGTCTCAATACAATCTTACTTATGCGCTTCATCAGGAAACAGCCGCGGCCGAATACGTCAACGGCCGGTTCGAAAAGGCCGAAGAATTGATTCATGCAGCGATGCATCAGGTCAAATCTTGGCCGGAACAGGCGGAACTGTCCGTCCTACTGCTGCACCAGGACACCATGCGGGGGCGATATCAAGAAGTCATTAGAACCGGTGCGGCTGTCCTGGCTAAAATTGGTTTAGATTTGCCCCAAACAGACCTGCCGGGGGCATTCAGGGATGAACTGTCCCGGGTCAAGGAGAAAATGGCCACCAGGTCCATTTCTTCGCTGGCCGATTTACCGGAGATAACAGATGAAACTCAGAAGGCAACAGTTCGGGTCCAGGCTTACATGCTTACTGCGGCGAGTTACCTGGACCAAACCCTCTTTGGACTGCTCGTCTTAAGAATCATTGATACTTACTTAGAATTTGGGGTGGTCCCGGAACTGCTCGTGATATTTTGCGCTTACGGCATGGTCTTAAAATCAGCATTGCAGGAATACCGGACCGGCTATGAGTTCGGATTGCTGGCCCGGCACCTGGTGGCGCGGAACAACGATCCGTTTGGAAAATGTATCACCTCACATTTGCTGGCCAACTTCCTGAGTCCCTGGGTGCGGCATCTCAAGGAGTCCGACCGCCTCAACGAAGAGAGTCTGCAGGCTGGCCTTGAATCCGGCGAATTGATTTACGCCGGGTACAGCATGGCGCATCGTCTCCATAATTCTTTTTTTTGCGGCGCGAATCTGGGAACTATCATCAATATCTCTGACATATCAAAATTCTTGACCAAGACCGGAAACGTGCTGGGGTTAAACGGGGTGGAAGGACTTCGGCTGGCAGTATCCAGCTTGATTAGTCCGGCGGAAAATGAGTCTGACCCAGTAGATTACGCTACTATAGAGGAGCTATATCTATCAAAATGTAATAAAAACAATAGCTTTTCTGCGATTGGTTTTTATCTAAGTGTTAGATCTCAAGTCCTTTATCTTTACGGACGGACCGTGGAAGCACTCCAATCGTCTTTCCGGGCCACCGAATTTCTGCCTAACATGGCGGGAGTCTTTCCCATAGCCGAACACAATTTTTATCAATCCCTCATTTTGACGGCCTTGTATTTGGACGCCCCGGAACAAGTCCGAGGCCAATATCAAGGCCAATTGACGGCCAATTTAAGGCAGATGTCCCTCTGGGCCGACCTCTGCCCAGACAATTTTGGCCATAAGTTCCTCCTGATTCAAGCGGAAATGGCTCGCCTGAAAAATGATTTGACGGCTCTCGAATTATTTGACCAGGCCGCGGCTAAGGCGCGGGAGAGTGGATATATCCAGGATGAAGCCCTGGCCAACGAGCTGGCCGCCAGGTTCTGGTTAAGCCGGAACAAGCCCGACATCGCCGGCCTTTACCTAAAAAAGGCCTATTATGGTTATCAAGCTTGGGGGGCCGACGGTAAGGCCCGTGATCTGGAAAAGAAGTATTCCCAACTCCTGTTTAGGTCCGCCGGACGAAACGTCTCAGCCTTCAAGCCTGACCTGACCGAGTTAAAGACCTATACGGTTCAAGACTCGGACATTTTCGACATGGGCGCGGCGATGAAAGCTTCCCAGGCTATTTCCGGCGAGATAATCCTGCCGAAATTGCTGACCAGCTTGATCCGAGCGATCATGGCCAATGCCGGGGCGGAAAGAGTCTTTCTAATTTTACCCTTCAATGATGAATGGACTATCACGGCTCGGGCCTTGACGGGTAAAGACGCGGGGCCGGTGATTCCTCCCGTGGCCCTGGCTGAGTGTCGGGAGTTGTCGTCGGCTATCGTAAATTATGTGGCTCGGACCGGGGGAATGCTGGTCTTGAACAATGCCGCCCAAGAAGGGGCGTTTATCAATGATGATTATATCATCAAACATCAATCTAAATCCATTCTGTGTTACCCCATCAAACGATCCAACCGAGTAACCGGATTGTTATATTTGGAAAATAACCTCGCCGTAGGAGCTTTTACCCCTGGCCGCTTGATGGCCCTCGAACTCCTGGCCGCCCAGGCGGCTATCTCCATTCAAAATGCCCGGCTCTACCAGGATCTGGAGATATCTGAAAGGGAATTGGCGGCCGTGGCGAACGAATTGAAACAAAAGAATCAGGAGCTACTGGCCAATAAAACCGAGATGGAGGAGCTGAACCAGGAACTTTTAGAGACAAACCAGGCCTTGTCCCTTTTGATTGGAAACAGTGAAAAAAGGCGGGAAGAGAGTGAAAGGCGGGTCGCGCTGGTGGTTAAATCCCGGATTATGCCTGTGGTGGAGGAATTGCAGCAGCAATTGGAATTAGCCGGGTACCAGTCCCAATTTGAGATGGTGACAACCTATATGAACGATCTAACGGCCAGAGCCAGATCGGACAAGGGGATGCCCTTCTCTCTCACTCCGACGGAATTACGCATCGCCATAATGATCAAGAATGGTTTCACCAGCCTCAAGATCGCCAATCTGCTGGCAATTTCCGTCGACACCGTGAAAACCCATCGCAGGAATATCCGCAAGAAACTCAACTTAACCGACGAGCGGGTTAACCTGGCCACTTTTCTGGCTACCAAACTGATGACCACCTGAGCCCCAGATGATCGTTTTCCCCCACTCAGGGCGGAGCGAAGTCGCCCCCCCGGCGGAGAAGGGAATTCTCTTTGCTTTGTGATGTTCTAAAGGGGTCGTTTCAATCACCGCATCTTTTTGCCACCGCCGTATCACCCCCCACCGTTTTCACCGGGTTATCAACTGGCTTTCCAAACAGGATAATTTGCCAGTGAGTAGGCCGCATACCCATTCCGTACTCCCTCAAATCTCCCTTGACGTGTTTAACTAAATGCCTACGATATCGTGAAAATATTCAGCAAGCCGGGAAGGCCTTGGCATGCAAACCGTTTTTAACCTGAAAGTAGATAAATACACTATCCGGCAAACGTAAGAGCCCAAGGAAAGCCCAGCCCACGGTTCTTCGGCACCGTCACCGACAAGCTCACGGGCCTGATCTGGCTCAAGAACGCCAATTGCTTCAGCTATAAAATATGGACTAACGCCCTGGCTGCCGCCAATGGTTTGGCCAGCGGCAGTTGCGGTTTAACTGATGGCTCCCTGGCCAGTGACTGGCGCTTACCAAACATCAATGAACTAAAAAGCCTGACAGACTTCTCCCAGCCTTCAGTGCCTCTACCGCCAGGTCATCCCTTCACCAATGTTCCATCATTCTACTACTGGTCAAGTACCACCTTCGGCAATAGCCCGACCATGGCCCTGCGAGTCTACACGTTCGACTGGGCCGTCAGTTTCGAGCAAAAGACTACAAACGGCAACGTCTGGCCGGTCCGGGGCGGACAAG
>JADFYC010000358.1 GCA_015233295.1 Deltaproteobacteria bacterium
CCTCTGGAGGGAGGAGATTAAGCGCCCGCTAAGAAGATTGGAAATGACGACAATTGTGATAATTAAAAGAAATAAGATCAGAAATCGATTTATAGTCATGCCGTTAAGATTATTCAGCAGCGGAAGGGGGGACGCTTCGACGCGGACACTCCAGCCAATGTCCGACCCAATCTCAATTTCCGTCACCAACAACGATCTCCTCCAACGTTGCATAATACTGGTTCCGGGCATCGATTCAGGGACCCAGTGCCGAACATTGGCTGTACGTTGGTATTCCAATCCACCCTTGGATGGCGAAAAACGGTCCATTGTTTTTAGATCGCGTCTGGTGCTGACGATAATTCTGCGTTTAGAATCAAGGATCGTTATTTGAAAATTACCTTTAACCACAATTGAGGATAAGACATTCTTGATCTGCTCTTCGTCTAAGATGCCGACACAAAACCCCTTGTATTCCCCTGAAGATATTAAGGGGGCCAGAAACGGCACCATGGGTTTGGGAGCGCCGACCCTGCCCATAACTATTTCTCCGACCATAGGCTTTTTTTGGGCTCTTATTATGTGAATATATGGTCTATCTGAAAAATTAACTCCTATTGTTGATTTCCCAAGGTCGTCGACCAGAGGTGAAAAGGCAATGGTATTTGCATTACGATCCAGCACTCCCATCCGCTTGAATTGGGGCGAAACTTCTTTAACCTCCGTCACGAGGCGCTGCATTATCGGCTCCAGGGTCGTGTCGGGGTCTCCGATTAGCTTAGACAGACCAATGACGCTTTGATGATTCTTATCAATCCAGACGTTGATGCTATTTTTTGTAATTGTAGCTAACTGTAACGTATCACTGGCCAGGTGGTTCATCTCGTCGTCTATATAACTACGCAGATTAACAATTACTGATATTATTGCCGGGAACATCAGGATTGAGACCATGATCGTAAAAATCGTTTCCCGGAATGTCGGTAGTGATTCCCTGTCCCGGCTGAAAGTCTGGAGCAACAAATTAGCTATACCGGCCAAAAGGGCGTTGAAGATTCCGTTGATGCCTTGCTTAAGCATGATCATTAAGGTTGGCTGCGGCTGAATCCCCATGACATGGTGATAGAACAGCCAGACTAACGGCATGCCTAAAACCAGCCAAAAGAGAATGTCCTGGGTCAAGATTTTTCGACTCTTTTTTCTGGTCCTCCAGGCAACGAATGACGCCTCGGCCAGGAATATGATGATGGCCCAGGGATGGTGCCAGAGAATATAAGTACAGGACGCGGCCATGACCCCGCCAAGCACGCCGGCCAACGGGCCAAACCGGAGAATAGCCAGCATCACGAAAAAAGAGCCGAAGAGGAAGTCGACATTAAAGAACAACTCGACCTTTAACCAATTCCCGGCAAAACCGGCCAACCCAAACAAAATGGATGCAATCAGTACGTTTCTTTTCATAGCCTCTTTTCTGGAGGAGAATATGGACTCTCTATATAATCAGTCACCTGGTTATTATTATCCGGAGCATGGACTTATATGGCTACAGCCCTCTGTCTTGGATTTGTAAAATTATTATGTTGCATCTCTCTGCCCAAGCTCAAGTCAGGAACCTTTGTTGGGATGGTGGAATGGTGTCGCATGGGATATTTTGGTTTTACCGCCTTTTATCATAGGGATGATCTTCGCAAGATCGAATAATTGGCTACTTGACGTGGCGAATTAAAACGCAGACGCACAACCCTTTCCCTCCCAGTGCAGGCAGTTTGGAAAGACCGATGGCCACCGGAAACACTGAACCGTCCTGGCGCACTCCCCACAAGTTAGAGTCGTGCCCCATCTCCCGGCTCACGCCCGTCCGCATGAATTTTTCCCACCAGAGCCTATGGCCGGCGCGGAGGTCTTGGGGAACCAGCATGTCAACATTCCGGCCCGGCAGCTCACCTGGTTCATAGCCGAACATTCTGTCTGTCATGAGGTTGGTCAGGACGATGACGCCTCGATCGTCCGTCACCAGGATCCCATCCGGCGCCGACTCGATAATGCCGCGGAACCAGGCTTCGGTTGCCCGCAACTGTTCCTGCTGACTCTGGAAGGCCTTCGTTTGTCGCAGAGTCTCATCCAGGGAACGCTGGGTACTGAGGTTGCGGTCAAGAATTTCAAGATTCATGGCCACCACCGGGAGGAGTTCCTCCAGCAAAGCTTGTTCTTCTTCGCCGAAAGGTTTTAATGCCGCCAGTTCGATGACTCCCAACACGCGGCCGGTTTGCATCACCGGATGGAGCATGATGGCCTTGGGCGCCGCCTCGCCCGAGCCCCAGGTGATGTGAATGTGAGTCCCTTGAGGATCGGCTATGATGATCGGCACCTTTCCCAAAGCGCACTGCCCGACCAGTCCCTGACCAATGGCGAAATGCCGGGTTTGGTCCTCCATGTAGGCATAGCCGCCAACCGGCCTAAGATGATTCTTGAACTCGTCAAAAATATAGAACACGCCGTGATCGGCACCCACCAGCGGGGCGACATGCGACATCAGTTTCTGCGACAGTTCTTCCAGAGTCGTCGCCTGCTGCAGTTTGACGGATATTTCAGCCACTCGGGACTTGACCAGTGAGCGCAATTCTAACTGCCGGGCTTTCTCTTGCAGTTCTTGCTCAGCCCGTTTGCGTTCCCGGACGGCCCGCCCCAGACGGCGATTCCAGACCACGACGAAGGCGATAACCAGGAGCAGTGCCGCCCCAATCGGGCCGATAGTTCGCCAATCAACACCCGGCTGATACTGAATGGCCAGCCACTGATTCTTGATGGCCGTTCTTTCTTCGTCCGTAATGGTAGCCAGCGCCTTATCCAGGGCTGACGCCGCCAAAGGCCAATCTTTTCGGACCCCAAAGGCCAAATCGTGGGAGTATGGGGTTTCACCTGCTATTTTCAGGTTAGTCAGCCCAAGTTTGTCAATGGTGTAGGATACTGTGCCCAGATTGTCGACAAAGGCATCGATCTTACCGGTGGCCAAATGGCGTAGGGCGGTCTCGATATTGGGCGACGGGACCAGGGACAGCTCCGGATGGTCGTGCTTCAGGGCGGCCTCCACCACCAGACCTTTGACCACCCCCACCTTTAGTCCGGGGAGATCGCCGAGTCCCTTGGCCGAGCGGTCCAGACGGGTCACGATGACGGAGGGGAAGGTGGCGTAAGGCCGGGTAAAAATAAGAAACTTCTCCCGCTCTTTAGTCGGTGTCACCTTTGGGATGACATCTACTTCGCCGATTTTTACCTTTTCCATCGCATCGTGCCATTTCAACTTTTCCTGCGGGATCATGGTGATTCCGAGGCGCGCGGAAAGTACTTCCACAAACCCGGCGCAAATTCCCGCATAGTCTCCTTTTTCGTTGATGAACTCGAAGGGCGGCCGGGCATCGTCTACGCCCAGGCGGATCTGCTTCCCGGCTAGAAAGGCCCTTTCTGCCTCCGTCAAGTCAACCTTGACGTTACCGGCGGCGGTCTCTCCCGCAATCGCTGGGACCAGCGCCGCGTCGTTCAAAATAGGGAACAGCGCCACGATGAGAATACAAAAATAATGTTTCAGCATATTGTGCCGCCCAATGTTGTTGCATTAAGAGACGGAGTAGCAATTGCCCCGGCTTAATCCTGGTCTCATCTGACCTGGATTCATTTTTTATTCCCCGTTTTTAAGCCGGGACACTATGGAGGTCAATAACTCCGCCGCCTCCCTAAACTTATATTTGTTTATGAGTTTATATAAGTTAGACATGTCATTCTGATATTCCTCAGGCCAAGACAGACCGGAGACTTCCTCCATGATGGTCTTTAGCGGTTTGGGGCTGCGTTTCTGGATCAGGGGCTCCATTTTTTCCACCAGGGACATCAGCGTCGTCCGATCGGCAGTCGGCATGACCTTGTCTGGTCTTGCTTCTTTTACCGGGGTGGATATCCCGGCCAACGAGTCCAACACCAGGCGCAAAGCCCCATCAAATGGAGCGAGGAGATTGGTAATATCATCCCGTCCCTGCTT
>JADFYC010000359.1:0-396 GCA_015233295.1 Deltaproteobacteria bacterium
GAGACTAGATGGACCAGAAAAGCAAGTACGCCATGGCCGGCGTTGATATTGATCAGGGCAACCGGCTTGTTGATCGAATCAAACCCATCGCCAAGGCCACCTTCAGCCCGTCCGTCATCACGGATATTGGTGGCTTTGCCGGGTTATATTCCCTTAATGTTGATCGGTATGAAAGACCGGTGCTGATCAGTTCGACCGACGGCGTGGGGACTAAGCTGAAAGTGGCCATCCAAATGGATAAGCACGACACCGTGGGCATCGATCTGGTGGCCATGTGCGTCAACGATATCGTCGTCCAAGGGGGTAAGCCGCTTTTTATGTTGGATTATCTGGCTATGGGCAAGCTGGATACCGATAAAGCTGAAGCCATTATCAAGGGAATCGCCACCGGGTGCC
>JADFYC010000359.1:561-3997 GCA_015233295.1 Deltaproteobacteria bacterium
CGGGTTGCACTCCAACGGTTATTCCCTGGTCAGAAAGATTTTTTTCGACCAATTGAACTGGTCCACCAGTCTGTATGTTCCTGAGCTTAACTGCACGCTGGGTGAAGAGCTGCTCAAACCGACTAAAATTTATGTAGAATTACTAATGAATCTTTGCCGCGATTGGCAATTGCACGGGATTGCCCACATCACCGGCGGCGGGATCGTCGACAACTTACCCCGGGTTTTGCCCGGTTCCTGCCGGGCCGTGATCAAGCGGCATAGCTGGCCTACTCCTCCAATATTCGACTTAATCAAGACACATGGCCATATCCCCGAGGAAGATATGCTCCGAACTTTCAACAACGGGTTGGGATTGATCATCGTCACCAGCGAAAAGGACACGGCGGACGTGCTCCAGCGGATCAAGGCACTCAACGAAGAAGCTTATGTCATCGGCACCATAGAAGAACGCCCGGAAGGTAGTCCGCCCATCGAATTTATCGACTAACCGCCTCCTGGCGCCTTCGTTATGCTTTTAAAGCTGCCGAAAGAAACCAGGAGGACGGTCCTGCGGGGCGGAAAAGATTCTTGCTTCGATCGATCAATACTGGATCGGCACCCAGGAATAAGTGTTGGTCCCATCGCTCCGGATCCGACCGATACCTGGAAAAGGCAAGTGCATACCGGCAACCAACTCCTTGCTGTCGGCGGCCCGTTTAAATATAGCTTGCCGCACAGAGACGGCCTGTTTCTGATCAGTGTCGTACTCAATGGCCACGTCCGGACGTGAGAACTGGACCGCCGGGCTGTGCACCAAATCAGCTATGATCAGGAGCGACTCCGCTCCGGTGCCGACTTCAAAGGCCGTGTGTCCGGGCGTGTGTCCCGGGATTGGAACGGCCTTAATGCCTGGTATCGGCAGATCGTCATTCCCGAAGGTTTTCCATCTCCCCAATGCGATATAGGGATCGGCGATGTCATGGGCGATCTTGAAATACTTCTTTGAGTTATCCGGCGCCTTCTCCGCTTCGGCCGCGGACAGCCAATAGTCGCTTTCTGCTTTAGCCACATAGATGACGGCCTTTGGGAAAGCCGGCTTGCCTGTGGCATCCAACAACCCGCCTATATGATCTCCATGCATGTGAGTAACCACCACGAAGTCAACCTGGGCCGGGTCATAACCTGCCGCCTTGAGGTTGCGCTCCACATCGCCGAGCCTCGGACCAAATACACTGCCGGCTCCGGCATCCACCAACACCAATTTTGAGCCGGTATTGATAAGGTAAGCATTCACCGAAGTCTTAGTTTTGGGGCTGCGGACAAACATGCGGGCGAGCAGGCCCTGAATTTCGGCCTCCGACGCATTCCGTAGCTTTTTCGGATCCAGCTCAGTAAATCCATCATAAAGGACCGTCACCTCAAATTGTCCGAGCATCATCCGGTAGTAGCCGGGGGCTTGGGTCTTGGCCATGGGGGCTTCGGCCCAAACGTTGGTGAGGAAGAAAAACAACAAAGCGCCAATCAGTGCCACCGGGAAGCGCAGATGGTAAACGGGAAAATAACGAGTCATGAGGATACCTCCTTTTGTGAAATTTTAATTAAGTTGATAAGATAGCCATGTTAGTCCCTGTCTGGGCCGACAACTTCTTGGAACGAGGCGATGACTGCATCACGTAGGTTCCGAAACTGGCCGGAGTCTTCCCCATCAGTCAACCGGGTCCGGTTCAAGGCGTTCATCAGGCTGAACATCTTGATGATCTGGGCTTTGGAAAAACCTTCGCCCCGCAGCAGTTTGAAGGTCTCCCAGGTGCTGGAAAAGCCGTCGGTCAGGGAGTTGGTAATCGATTGGTACAACTCGGGATAGCAGGCCGAGGCCGTGGCTGCGTCCATGGTCTTGTGCCGCCAGGCCATGCCCAAACCGGTGATGCCGAACTCTTGCCGCTCCTGGTGCAGCAACATGCTGCTGGTGTAGGTGAAAAAATTGAGCCGGTAAAAGGTCAGGCCGCTGGAGTTGATCAGTTCACAGGTCTGGCGCAAGGTTTGTTTTGTTTCGCCGGGGAATCCGACTATGAAGGCGCCACTGGCCATGATCCCGACCTGCTTCAGCAGCGACAAGGCCTGATATGTTTGCTCCACCGTAATGTGCTTGTGCATGTATTTTAAGATGTCGTTGGAGGCCGATTCAATGCCCAGTTCTAAAAATTCGCACCCGGCCTCGGCCATGGCTCCGGCTGTTTCCGGTGTCAAGGCATCAACCCGGGCAAAAGTGGACCAGGTGAAGCCGGCGTCCAATTTCTTGATCAAACTACATACCTCTAATAATCTCCCCCGGTTGGCCGTAAAATTATCATCCGTGAATCTGACGTGCCGGACAAAGCCCAGCCGCTTAATCGAATCCAATTCCTCGCTCAAAGCCTCCAGGCTTTTGTAATTAACCCCCGGGATCAGTTGGCGGTAGGTGCAAAACCGGCAGTTGTACATGCAGCCCCGGCTGGTATTGACCGGTAGAGACGCCGGCAGGCGGTCGAGGGGCAGTTGATCCCATAAAATGACGCCCTGGTCCATATCAATAGGTTCGGCCTCTCGCGGCGTAAATGCGATTTGACCCTGGTGATCGAACAGGGCCAGATTGGGCACCTCGGCCAGGTCCCGGTGATGCTCCAGGGCGTCGATGACTTTGACCAGGGTTCGCTCACCTTGAGACTCCACGATGAACACATCCACATCCGGCCAAAATTTGCCGAGGTAATCGAGCGTCTGAGGTTTCAGGCCGGCTCCCTTGTCCATGACCTTTTTGACCAGGGAACCGCCGACCACGACCTTGACTCCGGGATTTACCGCCTTGATATGGCCGGCCATGGACTTGATCTCATCCATGGAGGCAAAGGTGCTGGATATGGCCACGGCCAATGGATTTTCGGCCAGGGCCGCGTCCAGGTCCGCTTTTTCCAGCACATAGTTCTGAATCAACCGGGCCGGGAAACCGTACCTGGCCAGATAGTTCAGCAAAAATACCCCATTGACCGTCATAGTCCGGCCTAGCGTCAGGAACCGGTCTGCATTCTCGGGCGTTATAGTCACCGGCTGGTTTCCATTCCTGATGTAATTAATCAGGTCCAGCAGGCCCATGTAATACCCGTCCATTTGAAATTGGACATGCAGGAGATTGCGGCCGACGATTTCTTGTTGCTTGACCAGGTCGAAATCCGGATACCGGTCGGCCTGGCGTTTGGCCCTGGCTAACCCCCGGGTGAATTGCTCGCGGAGGAAGAGGTCGGCGCACGATTCTTGATTCATGGCCACGATGACGACGGCCGGTCTAACGGAGTTGTGGGTGCTTGAATTCATTGTCCGGACATTATTCCTTTCATCTTTGTCTAAGTATACGATAGGTAATTGTTCATCGGAATGGCAAAGTGGTAATCATCGGCAGGTTGGTTGTGGCTGAGGGCTG
>JADFYC010000035.1 GCA_015233295.1 Deltaproteobacteria bacterium
GTGCTGCAAGTTCTGAGCAATTCCTGTTTGGGCGAGTGTTACTGATGAACACCTTGCTGGGCGGTCTGATTAGCCGCGGTGGCCGCCGATACAACCGGGCCTGGCCACCCCTGTCCTTGCTCAACGCCGCGGCCATGTTCGAGCAAGCCGGGCATGAGGTATCATTAATTGATGGCCGGGCCAGGTCGGTGTCTCTATCTACATTGCAGAGAGCCGCGGCTGAGGCGGACCTGATCCTGATTACCTCCAGCCCGCTGGACCGATGGCAATGCCCCAATCTGGAAGTGGCTGATTTTCATAAGTTGGTCAGGGCGTTAAACCATCCCCAGGTCTTCATTACCGGGACCCATGGGACCATTTATCCGGAAAAGACGCTGACCGCTACTTCCGCGACCGGGGTCATCCGCGGGGAACCCGAGGCAGCCGTCAGAGCCCTGGCCGAAGGAGCGAATCCCGCCGCGGTGCCTGGTCTAACATATTCCATAGATGGCCGAGTAACCCATAACCCCGTTGGGACGGACCTGGACCTGGCCGACCTGCCTTTACCGGCTTATCATTTGATCGACCCCAAAGATTACTATTACGAGGTGCTGGGGCCGAGGCTGGCCATCCTGGAAGGGTCCCGAGGCTGCCCGTTTAATTGCCGGTTCTGCCTGAAGATCATGTACGGCCGCAGCCTGCGCGTTAAGCCGCCGGCTCAATTGACCGCTGAGATCGACCACGTGGTCGGTTGCCTCGGTTTCAAGTCAATCTATTTCATGGACCTGGAGTTCACCCTTAACCGGGACAATGTGGCCGCCATCTGCAGGCACATCATCCAGTCAGGGCATCATTTCGTCTGGGCCTGCCAGACCAGGGCCGACGCCGTGGATGCCGACCTGCTGGCATTGATGAAACAGGCCGGGTGTCGATTGATCCACTTTGGGGTGGAAACCGGTTCCCCGCGGGTGATGGAGCTAATCAGGAAAAATATCTCCCTGGATCAGATCATCCGAGGTATATCCCTAACCAAAGCGGCGGGAATCGATACAGCCTGTTTTTTCCTCTTCGGGTTTCCCGGCGAGACAGAGGAAGATATGCGCCAAACCATTAAATTCGCAATCCAATTGAATCCAACTTATGCCTCCTTTCATGCGGCTACGCCCTATCCCGGGACGCCCTTTCACCACACGGTAGGACACCTCTACCCTGAAGATTTTCCAGAGTGTTTCTATCAAGAGCATAACCCTACCCAACTGGAACAGATGACCACCCTGGCCTATCGCCGCTTTTACTTTCGGCCCGAATACTTAATCAGTCTGTTAGCCCCCCGCCGGATCCCGGCCTTGTGGCGTCAGGCGAAACTCTTTCTCTCATTCATCTTATGAAAACAATAAGCATATTTATCCCGGTTTACAACGAGATCGCCATCCTGGAGAAGAACACCCGGTTCCTCTACCAATATTTACAGGAGCTGGACGTTCCCTTTGAAATCATTATCGGCGACAACGGCTCCACCGACGGGACTGAGGCCGCGGGACGGGACCTGGCCAACCGGCTGCCCGAATTGAGATTCTTTCACCTGCCCCACAAGGGCGTTGGCTCGGCCTTTAAACAGGGCGTCAAGATGGCCCGGGGTGACGTGGTCATTTCCCTGGACATGGACCTGTCCATTGACCTGGCTTTTGTTGAGCGGGCCGCGGCCCTGGCCGCAGAATATGATATTGTGATCGGCTCTAAGAAGATGGGCGATCAGACCAGATCACTTGTCCGGATCGTGGGCAGCGGACTCTACTTGCTGTGCGCCAAATTGCTGCTGAATCTGCCTTTTGACGACTACTCCATCGCAGCCAAAGCCTACCGGCGGAATGTGGCCATGGCCTACCTGGATCGGGTGAATTTCGGAACTTCCTACGTTCTTGAAATGGTCTACCTGGCCCGCCGGGCCGGATATAAAGTCACCGCCATCCCAGTCAGTTGTCACGACCTCCGGCCCAGCAAATTCAATTTGATCAATGAGGCCGTTTACCGTTTCTATAACCTCTTCATCTTCTGGGCGAAAAGCCGCCACATCCCACGCTGAAAGCCGGAAAGCCAACCACATGAAGAATCCCGAGGAGTACCGGGCCGAGTTCCCGGTTACCCAAAACTATTGTTATTTCAACCACGCGGCCATCGCTCCGGTGCCTGTGCGAGTCACTGAAACCCTGCGGCGGTTTTATGAGGAGTATGCCCGAATCGGGGTAGCCGGCTATTACCGCTGGATGGCCCGAGTGGAAGAGGCCCGGTCCCGGTTGGCCGGGTTGATCAAGGCCACACCCCAGGAGGTAGCTTTTGTGGGCAACACCTCCGAGGGTCTCAGCGCCGTGGCCACCGGAATCAACTGGACCCCAGGCGATGTGGTGCTGGTGCCGCAGCCGGATTTTCCAGCTAATATTTACCCCTGGATGAATTTGGAGCGGTTCGGGGTCAATGTCAAATTCTATCCCCGGCATAACGGTCACTTTGATCCCGACGTGGTGGCCCAGGCCCTGGTCCCGCGGACCCGGTTATTGGCCGTCAGTTCGGTGGATTACATCACCGGATTCAGATGTGACCTGGCTGGGCTGGGAGATTTCTGCCGCCACCGGGGGCTGCTCTTGTGTGTCGACGCCATCCAAAGCCTGGGCGTGATTCCACTCGACGTGAAAGCCTGCGGCATCCATTTTCTGGTGGCCGGAAGTCACAAGTGGCTGCTGGGTCCCATGGGGTGCGGGTGTTTGTATGTAGCTGAAGAGGCGGCGTCCCTGGTCCGTCCCGCCCATGTGGGGTGGAAAAGCGTGGTCCACGAGGATGATTTTAGCCACATCGAACTCAAACTGAAAACCGGGGCCCGAGCATTTGAGTCCGGCACTCAAAATGTGGCCGGTATTTTGGCCCTGGGCGAGGCCGTCGGTTTGCTCACCGAGGTGGGGCTGCAGCAAGTTTCGGACCGGGTGTTAAACCTTAATTCCATCCTCTACCAGGGACTTCAGGACAGACATTTGAAGGTCATCAGCCCCCAGGGAAAAGACGAACGTTCCGGGATACTGACTTTTGATATCCCCGGTGATCCTCAGGCCCTGTTTCAATTTTTTATCGACCAGAATGTCTCCGTGTCTCTTCGGGACGGGCACATCCGGCTGTCTCCCCACTTTTATAATCAAGAGGCGGACGCGGCGTCCTTTTTTGAGGCGCTCGACAAGTTCATGGGCAACGGCTCTTAATCCGGATGGAGATCTAAGCGGCGGTCACGCCGGCCGAGTTAGCCGTTATCCGTCACGTCTGACCTGGTGGTGGCTTGTCCATCCTCTTCGGCGGTCGGCCCAGGGCGGTGGTACAGCGTCCCGCAAAAACGGCAAAATTTGGCCTGGGGATTCCAGATGGCCTTGGCGCAAATGGGGCACTCGTGTATTAATTTGGCCCCGCATAGATCGCAATAGATGGGGATGGAGAAATCCGACTGGACCACGATTTCCACCCCCCAGAGGCACTCGGGACATTTGGCGCAAGGTTTTTCCGATGACTCCATACAGCTTCCTTCTAACAGGTTATATCTGGGTCCGACCGGACGGCCGGGTAATGAGGACTTCATTGACACACTGCCGACGCTCTATTACTCCGACGCTGGGTGCCGGTATCTTGGGATAAAGCAACCCAAATAAATCAAATGGTTATAAGATTTTCATCTTGGACGACTCTAGAACCGAGGGTATAGTGTCCCGCCTGGATAAAGATGTCAACAGACTTGTCGGAAGAGCGGTTGAAAAATATTGTTTGATCGATCCCGATGATCAAATTCTGATCGGAGTTTCCGGCGGGAAAGACAGCCTGTGTCTAAGTCTTCTGCTCTGGGAAAGACTGGCTTATATTCCGGTTAGATACTATCTGACCGCCTGTTTTATAGACCCAGGTTTTGAGCCTTCTCCGGCCCCGGCCATTGAAGACTTTTTTCATCGGCTGGGTATCCCTTTTGTGGTGATCAAGACCGATTACGGCCTTAAGGCGCACAGCCAGGAAAATCTTGAGAATCCATGCTTCCTGTGCTCCCGTCTGCGCCGCCGCCGCCTGTTTCAACATGCCGAAGAGCTGGGATGCCGTAAGATCGCTCTGGGGCACAACAAAGACGACATCATTGAAACCTTGTTTATCAATATCTTTTATGCCGGGTCCATCAGCACCATGATCCCCCGGCAGGAGTTCTTTTCGGGCAAGTTAACGGTCATCCGGCCCCTGGCCCTGGTGACGGAAGACCAAATCCAGCGATGGAATAGGCAAAAGGGAGTTGAACCGGTTCCCAATCCTTGCCCCAGCGCGGGCCGGTCCCGGCGTCAGACGGTCAAGGACATGCTGGCCGAACTCTACCGCACCAATCCCAAGATCAAAGGAAATATATTTAACGCCATGCAGAACGTGAAATTGGATTATCTCCTTTGATCCAGCCAAGCAGCCTAAAACGGGTCGACAAAAATCCAAAGCTAACAACTGAATGGGCCTACCGCCGTTTCCATCATCCGGGCCGCCGACTAAAATCTCTTGCAATCAGGCCCTAACTGATTTATGACAAATTATAATAGTCTGGAGCCGATCCAAGCCTTCCCCAAAAAGCGAACCACAGAGGAACCGAGAGAACAATGAGGTTCGCAACGGTGATGATTATCACCATATTCATATCCTCTAAAACCTCTGCGGTCTCTCCATGTCCTCTGCTGTTTGCTTTTTGACCGCCTGCATTATACAAATCTATCATCGAAACAAGGGACTCACGATGCGATCTAAGCTGAGCACATATTCATTATTGATTTTCCTCCTGGCCCTGACCGGGGGATGTTCTCAACAGGAATCCTCCCCCCCATCGGTGGAAAAGAAAGCCCCGGTCCAGTCCACCCTACCGGGGCAGACCGACAACACCCCGGCTAAACCGGCTTATGGTGACGCCATCGTGGAAGGCTCCATCGGCGATGCGACTAATCTAATTCCGTTTCTATCCAGTGACAGCTCTTCTCACGGCATCGCCGGCCTGGCCTATAACGGCCTTATAAAATATGATAAAGATCTAAACATGGTCGGAGATTTAGCCGAGTCCTGGGATGTTTCGCCGGACGGCCTGACCATCACCTTCCATTTGAGAAAGAATGTCAAGTGGCAAGACGGGAAGCCGTTCACGGCGGAGGACGTTATGGCCACCTACCGGGTCATCATCGATCCAAAAACTCCCACCCCGTATGCGGGGGATTTCCAACAAGTCAAGACAGCGGAAATACTGGACCCTTATACCTTTCGGGTGACCTATGGCCAACCATTCGCTCCGGGCCTGAATAGCTGGGGTGCGGCCATCCTGCCGGCTCATGTTATTTCCGGGACGGACATCACAAAAAGCCCTCTCAGCCGCCAGCCCATGGGCACCGGCCCATACCGGCTTAAGGAATGGATCACCGGCCAAAAAATCGTGCTGACTTCCAATCACGACTACTTTGAAGGCCGGCCCTATATCGATCAATACGTTTACCGGATTATCCCCGACATGGCCACCATGTTTCTGGAATTGAAGTCCGGCGGGGTCGACCAGATGGGCCTGACTCCGTTGCAGTACGAACGCCAAACAAACACTCCATCTTTTCAGGAAAACTACCGGAAATATCGATATCTGTCCTTCAGTTACACCTACCTGGGATTCAACCTGCTCGATCCCAAATTCCAGGATAAGCGGGTGCGCCAGGCTATCGCCCATGCTATTGATAAACAGGAGCTCATCGACGGCGTCCTGCTGGGTCTGGGCAAGGAGGCCACCGGTCCCTTTAAACCCGGCACCTGGGTCTATAACCCCAATGTCAAGAAATATCCTTATGATCCCGAAAAAGCGAAGCAACTGCTGGCTGAAGCCGGATGGAAGCAGACCAATGCGGAGGGCGTTCTGGTCAAAGACGGCGTTCCCTTTGAGTTTACCATCATTACCAACCCGGGCAATGCGCTCCGGGAAAAAACCGGGGTCATCATTCAGCAACGTCTGAAAAAGATCGGTATCTCGGTAAAAATTAGAACCATCGAATGGGCCGCCTTTCTCAAGCAGTTTATTGATCAAAAAAAGTTTGAAGCCACTATTTTGGCCTGGACTATTCCCCAGGATCCTGATTTATACGACGTCTGGCATTCCTCCAAGACGCGTCCCGGGGAACTTAACTTCATCAGTTACCAGAACCCGGAATTGGATCTCTTGATCCAGTCGGCCCGGCATACTTTCGACCGAGCCAAACAGAAGGAAATCTACTTTAAAATACAGGAAATTCTAGCCGAAGATCAACCCTATGACTTCCTCTATGTCCCAGATGCCTTGCCCATCATCTCCGCCCGATTCCACGGAGTGCAACCGGCTCCCGCAGGCATAAGTTACAATTTCATCAAATGGTTTGTTCCCGACAAGCTTCAAAAATATAAGGTCTTGCCCTGAATCGGGCCGGGGCATGATCTTTTTTTTACCCATGATTCACCTAAATTATGTCCTTGCCTGGATCAGCTATAGAAGTAAAATAGAAAATTCCGATGGGCTATGGAACTCATCGCAACTCTTGGCACTAAGCCGGAAGCTTAACAAGAAAGGACGCTCCATGGTAAAGGTTATTCCTTTTGAAAGGACCAAGCGGTCAGTCAATGAAGTCATTAATAACTTAACCACCGATTCGGAGGAGATAAAGGAAATTATAGTAATTGCCAAGAACTATCGCGATGAATGGGGGATGTATAATTCAGAACTGGAAAACCCGCTGGAATGGACCGGCATTCTATTTCATGTCATCCAGAACAATTTGCTTGATAGTGAATAGCCGGTGGCTGATTAAATGACCGGCTCTCAGAACCCCTGCTCCCCCTGTTTTCTCGGGGTTTATGTTTGTATACCTTGAACGGCCAAAATTATCCCTTTTAGAGGTGACATGGTTGCTGGTTACTCGTTGTTCGTTGCTGGTTGTCTTAAACGAGTAACAAGCAACCAGCAACAAGTGCTCTCGGAAGCGTCAATACAGCAGTGTCAAGTAGATAATGGCAACACCGGAAATTCCGGATGGCAATTTGGGACGACCTTAGAGGATTCTTCTCAGAATGTTTGTCATGTGGGTGATTGTACAAGGATGCCAATCAGGAAGGAACAATGACGGCGCCACAAGACAACGACTTAAAAGAGGCATTACAGATAGCCATCGAACATATCGAAAGTTTTGCCACGGACGAGTTACGGGACTGGCTCGTCTGGCTGCTTAACGGCCGCGACAATCTCTTGCCCATAGATGGATATATGTCCTTGACCGGACCTCTTGCCGCCATCTATCCTCGTTTATCATCCAGGATCAGGGACGGCATTGACGGGGCCGTTCTGTCGATGCTGGGAGATATGTTGGCGGGACGTGTCTGGGCCGGCCAGGCCGCGGACGAATTACTTCTTTTGATTCAGCAACTGGGCATGAAAGCGGCTGAGGATCTGCTGGGAGATTATGCCAGGTTGCCCCGGTTTCACAAGGTTAGAGAAGACCTTCGTTACCGGGTGTGTCAGGCCCTCGTGGCGCTCCGGGTGCGCATGACCGTCGATTTTTGGCACCAGGTTCTGAGAAGCAATCCTGATAAATTTGGGGGCGTGGCCTTTATTGGCCTGGCCATTATTTCACCCAAGAGTGCTATCGACTTGCTCGCTTTCCTCCCCGATGAAGAACGGGTGGCGGAGCTTATCGGCGATACCCTGCCCCTATTTTTCGAGCTGTCCGTAAAGGCTGGGGCTAAGGCCGCCCGCCGTCACTTAACTGAGTCCTTGCCCCAACTTGCCCCCAAGCTCCGGATGGAAGTGGAAGAGTATTTGCAACTAGAATCCCTGACTGAGATGAACCGAGCAGGATAGGTGAGAATGCCTGGTCTCGACGACGCGAGAAAAGATCACATGTCGAGCTTCTTTTTAACAAGTGAGCTCTTGCAAAAAATAAAAAACGGTCAGGGACATCCCCGACACTGACTAGGCTCGTAATGACTTTTGCCACCGTCGGGGGTGTGTGCTGACCGCAAGCGGCGTATATGCCACATCGGGACAGAAAGGTCAAGCATTTTTTTAGATTCTTGTTTATTTTTATATTATATCTTCCGATATCAGTATGTTAGACGATATTACAGATTATTTATAGCTCAAATTTATATACGTGCAACCCAAAATAAGGACACGAAGGGTTGAGGCGGGCCTGAAAATACATGAGCCGGGTAAGGATGCGTCGGGCCGCCGGACGTGGGCGTCTTTGTCCTTCATGGCTGATAAATTACAATTCACTACCGTACACTTTATGGTGGCGTAACAAAATATCTTTTACAACATGCTACCTTATATCTTATCTGATACGCTACTATATAATTTATCTAACTTATTGTGTTATATAATTTGTGATTTTAGAAGACAAACATAAAAATCTGTGCTTGATATCGACATCCATTCCATTCGCCAGGGAATTATTAGCTGCATTATCATCGTCTGAGATTACCTTAGCCATAGATTAAAGAACCGTTAACCCATTTTCATCTCATGGATATTCCATCATATTAGAATAGTTAATTAAAAAGTGTCCGGTAGTCAAAGGCAATTTTGGGTATGCCTTAATTTGCAAAGACCCACTCTGGGAGTTTTGCAAGAGACTCAGAGAGTTGGTAAATGCAGGAATATGTCGGCGATCAAATTAAGTTAAAGGAGGACAAGATGGGCCGTCCAAACCAACAGAGGCAAATCAAGTTTTGCTTAGCAGTTATGGTACTGTCTTTGATGATGATCTCAGGGCTTCTGTCCGGCCTTGGTTACAGTGCGGAGGTTACTCCGAGCGACAAATTGGCCTACCTGGCAGCCCTCAAGGACTCCGAGGCAGCCACTCAGGATAAAATCTCCACCCGGCTGCTGGCCGTGGTCCCCGGCTTTGATCGCCTCAATTATGAAATATTACATGGAAATGGGATAGTTTGGGAAGGTAATCCCGGCAGTTCTCGGGTACTGGTGGGGACGTTTTTGGATAGGCAGACTTATGTGACATACTACAAGGACAACCTGGAGAAACACGCGGACCAATATGTGCTCCAGAAGAGTTTATGGGTTACGGTGACACCGGAACTAAAGAATTTCTTCATCGGCAAAGAGTGTCCGCCCTCGCCGAAACGGGTGATCCAGGCTTTAGGGCTGCATCCCGCCAACCCGTATGAAGTTGTGGTATTTATGTGGGCTAACCCGACCGATCTATTCCGGCCCAGCGCCGACCCGGAAATAACCGACCATCAGGCCGAACCGGCCATTAAGATCGCCCCGGATAACTGGACATTCCCCATTGATTCAAGCATCTTCACCAAAATGGACAATACCATCTTGGTCAAAGAGGCCCAATGGTCCACAACCAGTGTCCCCTACAAAAAATGGTACATAAATCGCGCCCAGACCTGTTATGTCAATGGTTCGGTAATCGATGAAAACAATCCCGCGACCTGGGGCTACCCCTGGACCAGGTTGGGTTACACTTATGACTGGGGTAATGCTGAAAACCATGTGGGGTTAAGTGAATTCGTTATCCGGATTGACCCCAACAAGAATGGCGGCGAAGCCACCGTCAAGCTGGTCCAGGCCATAGATATCACCAGCCCGGACTGGAATAACTATTTCAAGTGCCAGTCCGACCCCGCCCCTGAACTGAATGTGTCCCTCGTCGGGCCCAGGGCCACCTTGACCTGGAACTCCATCCCCGGCTCCACCAGCTACACCCTGTTCTATGCCCCCTATCCTTCTCAGATGCCGATCAGCAGCACCGAGATGGGAAATCAGACCAGCGTCTATTTCGAGCTTTGGAACGGGGCCGCCTACTACGCCTGGGTCAGGGCAAATAACAGTTCCGGCGGTGTCTATTCGAACATCGTCACCATCATTATCCCCTAAACAGGCGATTGTTGCCGGTTGTGACATACTCGTTCCTGGTTGTTGTCAACAAACGACAAATAACCAGGGACGAGCAACAGGTACTTTAGACCAAAGAGATACACTCACGGTCCTGGTCGTTTTTTTTGACTTCCTCAGCCGCCTCGTATGCCGGCAGATAAACCTTGAATGTGGTGCCCTGGCCCACCTGGCTTTCGACCTCGATCCACCCCCCATGTTGCCTGACCACCCCATAACCGAACGACAAGCCCATCCCTATCCCCCCAAACCCTTTGCTGGTATAGAATGGCTCGAAGATATGGTGTATGATCTCAGGATCAATGCCTGCCCCGGTGTCAGCCACCGAGACGGCGACAAATTTTCTCGGTCGCGCTTCCGCCACTCCACCACATAGCCCACCGGTGATAGCGATGTTTTCGGTACTGATGGTCAGGGTACCTTCTCCCTTCTTAGACAGGGCATCAATAGAATTCAAGGCCAGATTCATAATACTCTGTCTGATCAAGGTCGGATCGGCGAACACCGGATCGATCCCTTCTTCATATAACATAACCAGATCAACGGAGTTGTCCAGTTTCGTTCTCAAGTCCCGCGCTACTTCCGAAATAGTTTCATTCAAGTTAACCGGTTCCTGTTTAAGTTCCTGCTCCAGGCTGAAAGCCAACAATCCATCGATCTTTTGGACGGATTCATCAACACTTTTTTTGATTTCCCTGGCGCTTTCCAGTATCTCCTCATTATCGGTGAGCATGGTCAGGTAATCGCTATTACCCAGGATTGAAGTGAGTTTGTTCTTCAGCTCATGGGCCACCCCTCCAACCAGGATCCTGATGGCTTCCATTTTCTCGATCTGGAATAATTGCGCCTCAATCCGCTTTTGGACGGTGATGTCTCGCAGGGCGACGATACTCCCGGCTGGTTTCCCGTCTTTGTCCGTAAGGGTGGCGCCGCTTATCCCCACGGCGATGACTTTTCCGGCTTTGGTCAGATGCGTGCTCTCAATACCTGAAAAACTCTCTCCGGCCATGACCTTACTCTCTATTCTCGAGGTGTTGGGGCGTTCCTCAAGGGTAACAAAGAAGTCTATCCGCTCTCCCTCAACCTCTTCCAACGCCCAGCCAAACACGCGGGTAAAGGCAGGATTCAGATAAACCACTTTGCCCTCGATGTCAAAGATCACCACTGGATCCGGATTAGCTTCCACCGTCTGGTATTGCACTTCGCTTTTGCGCAGGGCTTCCTCCACCTGTCGGCGCTCGGTGACGTCTCGGGCAATCCCCCGAAATCCTTTAGCCTGGCCATTTGGCCCTCGGACTAAGGAAACAGAACTCTCAATGTGATGCCGCGAACCATCCTTGTTGATGGCCTCCCAATGCACGGCCTTGGCCGGCGTCTCAGTGGCCAGCACCTGTTGATAAATTTTATTAAGTCTGGCCGCATTTTCTTTGTCACACAAGTCTCTCTTGTTCTTACCTAGTAACTCCATTTTATCATAGCCCAGGATCCGGCACAGGGCCTCATTAAAAAAGGATAGATTCCCGTCCAGATCCACTTCGTAATAGCTGTCTTCAATATTTTCTATTATAGTTCGGTATTTTTCCTCGCTTTCCCGCAGGGCCGCTTCGGCTTTTTGACGGCGGACGATATCTAACTGTAACTGCCTATTTTTTTTAACCAAATCACTAGTACGAATTCTGACCAGGTCTTCCAACAGATCCCGATACTTCTTAAGTTCAACTTCGGCTCTTTTGCGTTCCGTAATATCCCGATGAATTATGAAACTGGCCAGAGTGTTGCCGGCACGGTCGCAAACAACGGCCGAGGTAATATAAACGTCTAATAACCGGCCGTCTTTGGTCAGTCGTTTGGTCTCAAAAGAGACATCTTCGCCGCGGCGGTTGGCGGCCACTGATTCTCCGGTTATCTCCAGTTCGTCGGACGGGACAAAATCTATTCGCCGGTCGGACAACTCCTCCCGCGTCCAGCCATATTTCTCGACAAAGGCATCATTAGCATAGATCACCCGACCCTGGGGATCATAGACAACGACCGGGTCGGGAATAGCCCCCAAGAGCAATCGGCAGCGGTCATCATCGTTTTTTAGATCATCCCCAAGACTTTTGAAGTGTATCGTATTGGGCTGGTTCCAGTGGCCATCCCGGCGATTGTTTGTTTTGTCACCCAAATCAGGCGGCTTTTTCGACGGCCACCGGTTACTGTGCAGGTTCAATCCCAATGAAGGTTTGGTCATGTGATTCTCAAGCTGCGTTACCAACCGTCGCAACTCCTGCACCTCCGTCATGAGTTGTTCTTTACTTTTCTCTTTATCTTCCATTTCCCACACGCCAGGTCATATAACTTAAGCAGTTGCGCCGCGTTTGCCATAATCATAGATAGTCAAAATGCCGGATGAACATCGCTCATTGGAGCAATTTCACCACGGCTGTCACGCCGCCCACGATGAGGGCCGGTTGGGCCAACATTGAATAGACTGATAATGTGTTTAGAAATTCCATCGTTCTCCTCCTATCATATTATGCGGCGTGCTCAGAAGGAATGCAAGCTGAAAACACGGGTGGCGGCGCTAAATATTGCGGCAATGACCAAATCATTATGGGCTTTCCATAGATTTGGGGGGCCGTTATTAATCATGACATCTTTGATGCCAGTCCGGCTGGAGGTGATGGATCAAAATTTCTTTAACCTGACGGCAAAAGATTGTTCTGGCGACGGCCTGGCCATTGCCTGTTGACAAACATGTGGTTACGGGTTAGGATACTAAGACTACTTAGCTTATATTTCATACTATCAATCCCTGGCCGAAGCGTTGCGGCAGGCAAGAAAAGGTGAACAGCAAAATGAACACGTTGATTGAGTTAAAAGATTCCTTCAAATCATATACCTATGACCAGGATAAAGTCATTTCTCCGGACCAGACCGTGGCTACTATCAAAGAACGCCTGGCCCGGATCCAACTGGATATCCTTAAAGAAGTCGTTCGGATCGATACCGGCCGGCTGGATATTCCCGTCTATCTCAGTTTTTGCGGCTCTGATGCCTTCAACACCATTGGGACCAAAAAACAAATGGGCAAGGGAGCCACCCCTATCCAGGCCGAGGCCAGCGCCTTGATGGAACTGATGGAACGATTCAGCTTTTTTCATTTTGTCAAGGGGACCGATTTTATGCGGGCAAGCTACGATAACCTGGCCGAGCAAGCCCTGCCCTTTCCCTTGATTGCCGCCTCGGTTCATCATCCCGCCGATGACTTGGCCCAGGCTTACCAGGCCATTAAGGACTTGCCCCTGGAATTCACCCAGGCGACCAACCTGACCCAAGGCCGGGACTATCTCGTTCCCTTTAACTGGTTCTATGAAATCAACGAATTCAACGGACCCTCAGCCGGGAATAGCCTGGAGGAGGCCATTGTCCAGGGGCTGGGCGAGGTCGTCGAACGGCACGTCTCCGCCCTGGTCTGTGAGCAACGGTTGGTCTGTCCGGACATTGACCTGGGCTCTGTCACCGACCCGGTGGCCAGGGAGCTTATCGCCAAGTACCGGTCTAAGGGAATTGTCCTCAAGGTCAAGGATTTCACCCTGGGGCTGGGCATCCCCTCCATTGGGGCCCTGGCCTATGATCCGGAGAATTTTCCCGGCCGAAGCGAGATCGTCTTCACCGCCGGGACGGCCACCAGCCCTGAAAAGGCGCTTATCCGGGCCTTGACCGAAGTGGCCCAACTGGCTGGAGACTTTGAAAGCCGCCCTGGATACATCGCCAGTGGCTTACCCAAGTTTAACCACCTGGGTGAGGCCGATTATGTCTTTCAGTCCACCGCGACCATTGCCCTGGCCGACCTGCCCAATCCTTCAGATGACAACCTGAAAACTGAAATTGTCAACTGCACCCAGGCCCTGGCCCGGCATGGCCTGGAAGTACTGGTGTTGGAGACCACCCATCCTCTACTCCAGGTCCCGGCCGTGTATGTCATGATCCCCGGAGCCAGATTCCGGGAGCGAGCGAGCGCGTCCAGTGTCGACTTTTTCGCGGCCAAGCTGGCCACCAAGACCTATCCCCCTGAACAGGCCCTGGCCTACCTGGAGTACCTTAAAGGGCTTTATCCCGCCAGGTACTATTTGCATTTTTACAGCGGTATGGCCCGGCTGGAAAAGCAGGATTATACCGGCGCGATAGACGAACTCAAACAGGCCCTGGCCTTGCACCCGCACGAACAGGATTTAGCCTCTATCTACTGCCACCTGGGCATTGCCTTCAAGGAAGCGGGGGACTTTGAGGAGGCCATCGCCCAGTTGCAGCAGGCATTGGAATATGACACGGAACGGAGCGACGTTCACAACCTGTTGGGATTTTGTTGCTACAAACTGAAAAGGTACCAGGAGGCGATAAAACGCTTTGAGGAGGCCATCCGCCACAATCCCGGTTCCGCCATTGACTATGCTAATATCGGGGTCAATCTGAGGGCGCTGGGCTTCAGGGAAGAAGCCAAAGAGATGTATCGGATGGCCTTGGACTTGGATCCGAGGTTGGATTTTGCCCGGGATCATCTATCCGAATTGGAATGAAGAAGAGCTGAGTAGTCCGCGGCCCGGCGCCCGCAGCCGGTAATTACCCCCTCATCTTTTCACCGGTGGTCAGACTGACCAGGGCCGGGCGGTCTAAGATGGTCACCTCCCGGTCTTTTAATTCAATCAAGTTGTTTTCCTTCATCCGAGCCAGAATGCGGGATATGGTCTCCGGAATCGTGCCCAGCAGGCTGGCCAGGTGCTTTTTGGTTATACCTATGGTCACGCGGTTGCCCTGGCCCTGCTCATCGGACAAATCCAACAGATAGGCAGCCAGACGGCCGGGCACCTCTTTCAACGACAGCGCCTCTACCTGCTGTGCGAACTGCCGTAAACGCAGCGACAGTGCGGCCAGCATGTTCATGGCCAAAGATGGCTGTTGCTTGATCAGTTCCACGAATTCAACTCTGGGAAAATAGAGAAGATAACTCTCTTGAATCGCTTCGGCATGAGCCGGGTATTTTAGTCCGGCAAAGACCGGCACCTCGGCAAAAGGTTCAGCCGGACCCAGGATATGCAGAATCTGCTCTTTGCCGTCAAACGATAGCTTGAACACCTTGACCATCCCCTCCACAATCACAAAGAAACCTGTGGCTTCTTCACCTTCCGAAAAAATGCTCTGACCCTTAGGGTAGTATTTTTCCAGGGCAATCCTGGTTACTTCCTGAAGCTGGTCTGCCGGCAGATTATAAAATAATGGAATGGCGGTAATTGTATCTATCAGTTTTTTCAAGGTGACAATCCCTCCACCGAAAAAAAATTCACCTGCTTGACTTAAGTCAAGGCAACGTCGCGATTGCCGGGCTATACTCCGATCAACATTGAGGACAAACCCGTCCAGTTTGGTTTTTCCCGGCTTTGCTTGCCTTAGGGGAAAAAATTTAGTTGAACAAGCCCCGACCTGTCCGACTGATGCCAGGATCGTAGGTCACTTTTTTAGACAATGGGGTGCATAGCCACAAGACAACGCCCAGTGCCCAAGTTAACTCCTCAATGTCGTTGAATTAAGATGCGGCTTGATCATCTTTGGATGTGATAAGATTCCTCGCTTCGCTCGGAATGACAAATTTACTTCGTCATTCTGGATAGTCCGCTTCTCTGTCATTTCGAGCGAAACGAGAAATCTTAACGTCGCACCCCTAATTTAACAGCATTGGGTTGAATCTCCCTGTCTCACCTGGGGAATTTCCCTACCCATTGAGAAATTTCCCATGATAAATGATGTGAAGTGCCTATTTCAAAACAAACTCAAATCGATTATTATAAAAAATTGAGTACCTAAAGGCAATATCCGCCTCTGCTGAGGTCCGGGCGGGGTGTAATTCCATTAACTCTGATAGGCGAAAACCTTCAGGAGGTTATGAACATATAAGCATAGTCCGTGCCTAAGAAAACAAGACCTGGAGGACTATAACTAATTCTTATTGGTTGGTAAACGAAAAAGGAGGACAAAAATGTTTTGTTATCAGTGTGAGCAAACTGCTAAGGGACAAGGATGTGAAAAGATTGGTGTTTGCGGGAAGACCCACGATGTCGCCACTCTTCAGGACTTGCTCATCTACGCCCTTCAGGGGCTGGGTCAAGTCGCCGTAGCCGGACGCAAAGTAGGAATTAATGAAGACCAGGTCAACATTTTTACAGTCCGGTCCTTGTTTGCCACTTTGACCAATGTCAACTTCGATCCCGACCGGCTGGCCGGTTTGATTAAAGAGTGTGTGGCCTTGCGGGACAGCCTCGGCGCTCGCGTCAAATCCGCCGGTGGCCAGGTCAGCTCCGCCGCCGGGCCGGCCACTTACAAACCGGCCGCGACCATGGAGGGTCTCATCGACCAAGGTCTGGGCGTCGGGTTAAAGTCCTATCCCGCGGCCAATGCCGATGTCATGTCCTTGAAACACACGTTGCTTTTTGGGATCAAAGGTGTCTCTGCTTATGCCGATCACGCTGAAATATTAGGCCAAAAAGATGACGTAGTGTATGCCTTCGTGCATGAAGCCCTGGCCTCCTTACCCCAGGCCGAGCTGTCTCTGGACGATTGTTTGAAACTGGTCTTGAAGTGTGGCGAAATCAACCTCAGGACCATGGAGTTGCTGGACACGGCCAACACCGGGACCTACGGTCAACCCGTACCGACCAAAGTCCCCCTGGGCGCCAAGCAAGGTAAAGCCATCCTGGTCTCAGGACACGATCTCAAGGACCTGCACGAACTGCTGAAACAGACTGAAGGCAAAGGCATCAACATCTACACCCACGGTGAAATGCTGCCCAC